>JBAYGK010000029.1:0-10859 GCA_041666665.1 Minisyncoccota bacterium | reverse complement strand
GCGTCGGGAATGGAGTGGCTGACCGCGAAAAATTCAATGTGTGATTTTCCGACTTTTATCCGTTCATTTTTTTCAACGGTGCGGATATCAAGAGCGGGGAAGTTGGGGAATTCCAATTGCCTTTTTTGGATAAGAACGCCGGTCAAGTTTCGGGAATAAATGGGCGGGTTTCCGATTTTCGGCATGATAAACGGTATGCCACCGATATGATCCAAGTGTCCGTGGGTGATAAACACGCCGCGTATTTTGTCTTTGCGTTCTTCAAGATATCTGGTATTCGGAAGAATGAAATCAACGCCCGGAGTTTCTTCATCATGGAATTGGAGCCCGATGTCAACGACGAAAATATCATCTTTGGTTTCAAAAACGGTGAGATTTTTTCCGATTTCTTCCACCCCTCCGAGCGGGATGATGCGAATGCAACCTTCCTTCACTTCGGGTATTCTGTCGTGGTTCTTTTTTGATAATGAGGCGGTCAACGCTTTGGGTATGGGGCGTTTTCCGGGGTTGCGCATTCCTTTGCCCGGATTGTTTCGGCTTTTCGGTTTCGGGTAATTTTCGGCGGCACCCCTTGCGCCGCGATTTTTACCGCGGTTTTTTCCGTCTTGAGCGCCTCCGCGGTTTTGGCTATTTTGACGGTTTTGCTGATTTTCCCGATGGTTCATCGGCATGGGCATGTGTCCGCGGGGAGGTTCCCGTTTTTCCATGTGCGGCTGTCGCATCGGCTCGCCGACCGCCGTTTTCGGTTTTCTTTTCATCGGAGGCAATTTCCTCGGAGGACCCTGCCTTCCCATTCGCTGAAACCCGCTTGCGCCATGCAACGGATTCTCGTTATGCTGTTCTCTCTGCATATAATATTGTTACGAATATAAAAAATAGAAAAATAGAAAAATAGAAAGATTACAACATCGTTAATATTTTTCTATTTTTCCATCTTCTTATTTTTTCATCGTGTGTTTTTCTAATAATAAGAGTTATGATATTTATTGTTTTTCCGAAAATACGCGCCAAACCCTTTGAGTGCGGGCATACCATTTATAAGCGTTTACGAAACGGTCTGAAACAACGGACATGCCGGAAAGATCAACCCCCTGAATATTTTCCGGAACGAGATAAATGAAACTCGGGCTGTAGAGGAATATCGCCGGCGTGTCCAGCACGACTTCTTCTTGGAATTTTTGATAGAGCGCCGCACGTTCTTCACGGTCGGATTCTTCGCGGGCTTTTTCAAGCAATTTATCCGCGGAAAGATTTGCATAGAGCGCAATGTTAACGCCGGGATCAAATCTTTGCGAAGAGTGCCAATACAAAAACAAATCGGGATTGCGTCCGACAACTTCTCCGTACAGCAAAGCGTCATATTTCCTCGGACGAATAACGGTTTGCAGTAAATCTCCTTCCTCATAGACCTTGAGATCCACGCGCGCCCCGATTTTTTCCCAGGCTTTCTTGATGGTTTCGGCGGTTTTTTTCAGTTCGGCGTCTTCCGAAATGGAGAGAGAAAAATGCAGAGTCGCCGTCGGTTTCTTTTTAGCCGTTTTTTCCATAATGCCGGTCGCCGGATTAAGTTTCCACCCGTCTTTTGCGAGTATGTTTTTTGCCGCTTCAATTCTGTCATAGCCGTCCTTTTTGACATCGGCATCGTCCCCGCCGAGGAAACCGGCAACTCCCGCGGGAAGAGGTCCCTCAGCTTTCGCCGCGTACCCGAGCAGAACGTCATGTATGATCGCATCTTTATCAATGGCGGTATCAAGCGCTTTTCGCACCGTTTTATCAAGGAAAAGCTGTTGCTGGTTTTGATTGAGAAAAACGGAGAAAAATTTCGGAAGGGGAGCCGTCTTTATTTGAGTTCCGGGCATTTTCAAGCTTTGCACGTTTTTGGGAGAAGGCGCGGCGATGGCAAGAACTTCTTTTGACAGATACCCCTCCGCCAATTTTTCATAATTCGGATAGAAGCGAATGGTGATACCGCCGAGGTATGGTTTTCCCAAAGCGAATTTCTCAAAAGGTTGAAGCGCATAACTTTCGGGGATTCCCGATTTGTTTTGCTTTATTTCCTGTATTTTAAACGGACCCGAGCCGATGGGATTATTGTTGTAGGAGCTGTACACGAATTCTTCCGGAGCCAAATCTCCCCAGATATGTTTTGGAAGAATTCCAACGGTCAGGTTTTCAAGAAAGGGGGCATACGGTTGTTTCAATGTGAATTTTATCGTTTTGCCGTCTATCTTTTCCGCGGTTACCCCGTCCCACGAGCTTTTTTTTGGACTCCGGATGGAGGGATTTTGTATGGTTTGTATGGTGAAGATGATGTCGTCCGCGGTAATCGGATAATTGTCGCTCCAGACGAGGTCGTTTTTGAGGGTAAACACATATTCGTGGCCGTCTTCGGAAATTTCGTACTTCCGTGCCAGATCGGGTTCCAATTCTCCGTTTGCGCCGGCGCGAAGCAGTCCGGAATATATAAGTTGCACGAGGGCTTTTTCCGAACTGGAATCGGATGTGGCGAGCACGGGGTTTATAAAGCGGGGGGTGCCGATAATTCCCTCGGAAAAAGAACCGCCGTACGCCGGTACCGTTATCATGTACGATTGGCTTATTCCCGAAAGAATGCCTATTCCGCTCACTATCGCCAAGAACGAAAAAAGACAAAAAAGAGCCTTTTCTTTTCCGGAAAAAGAGCGAACGGCGAGCGACATTTTTTCTCTTTGCGAGTAAAATTGCGATCTTCGCGCGCGGATTTTTTGCAGTATAATGTTATTTTCTTCCACAAGAAATGAAAACAGAACGTGCGTTTCGGAGCGCTTCACGGGCGCTCATGCGAGTAACGGACGGATTGAAAGAATGAAACTTTCATATCGTCTCGTTCAAACGGGCAGGTTCCAAATTAGAAATGGATTAATAATATTTGAACAAAAATGTCCAATAAAAAGTAAATAAATATGCTTATTTTGCACAAATAAACAAAAGCGGTTTATTTTTGAGAAATTATGATGAAATGGCGAGAGCAAGAAGGGCGGACAACGCGAAGAGAATCGCCACGGCAATGGTTATGTTGAAGAGAATTTTTTCAGCTCCCCGTCTGGTGTACATGGATGTACTGTCGGTACCGCCGAAAGCGCTGCCCAAACTCGCGTCGCTTCGCTGAAGAAGTATCAATATGGTGATAACGGCGGAGAGAACAATCTGAACCCACGGTAAAATGTTTGCTATAAAATTCATTAGTTTCCATTATAGCAGTTTCCGGAAAGAAAGCAAGCGATTGCCGGTAAAGACGGGAAAAACTTTTGACTCTGTGGATAACTTCTGTTGTTTTGCCTTCTGGGAAAAGATATAATTAGACCGTATATTGATGAGTCTTATTTTTATCATTTCTTTATTTTTAAATTTTTAAAAGCAACGGCAATCCATGAAAAAATTTTATTTTCGCTCGTTAAAGAACCTGAAAGAAGAATGCGAGATGTTCTGTTCCGCAACGCTCATTGCGCTCCTCGTTTTTAGCGGCACCTATGCCTACGATGTGTTCGCGGCCAACCCTGAAACGGAAACCCTTACGGTAACCATTGCTCCTGCCGTTACTTTTTCCGTTTCAACCGATTCGTTCGGAACTCTTACTCCCGGAACCCCGTTGTTTGCCACCTCCACGACGAACGTAACAACGAACGCAACATCATGGTATGTAACCATGTACGGAAACAATCAAGGTTCCGGCGCGGCGAGTACGACCCTGTATCTCTCTCCAACCACTTACGCCACAGGCATTCCCGATGGGGTGGAGTGGGTAAATCCGACAGCGACAACATCAGTGGGCAATTCCGCCGCCATTTCTTCGGGTGTTGATTTTCTTTATTTTCGTGTGATGACCGCGAGTGGTTCTGTGCCGTTCCGAACCGATACATGGTGGGGAACGGATTACAATTTCACTACCGGACTCTGGGCGGGTATCGCCAGTTCCACGGTACAGCGAGCCATCGGTTATGTAACCGGCTACAACGCAAGCGCGCTTACCAACACTGTTCAGTATTATCTTGACGTTGGTGCATCACAGCAGCAAGGCGCGTACACCGGCGATCTTACTTACACATGGGTAGCCGGTTCAATTTAACGCGAAACGCCATCGTTTTTTCGGTCAATTTATTTGCGTACCGCAAGGAGAGTGTTTGAATGCCATGCGTTGTCTTTTTTTGGTGATTTGTTTTTGGATAATTAGGTGTATGAATTAAAAAATAAAAATATGATTATGGAACGAATAAGCATTAACCCTTTCTTGTTTTTGTCGGCGGTTTCCATTGTTTTTTTAATTTTTGGACATACTGTCGTTCAGGCAGAGACACAGCCTTTTGATTTTACTCTTTTTCAAGAAATCAGAACGGAACCCGGACCTTTCGGGCTTTTGGTTGAAGATTTTAATAAAGATGGGGCATCGGATTTGTTTGTAGGACACAACGGGTCACCTCTCAGTTCAATCCTTTTTGGAAACGGCGAAGGATTTTTTCCTACAACGAATCAGACGTTCTATACGATGGGAGGGATTGATTTTAGCGCCGGCGATTTTAATGAGGATGGCAATATAGATGTATTGAGTGCCGGCGAATACAACCGGATTATGATTTCTTTTGGGGGTGGCAGCGGGACTTTTGTTTACAGTCTTCCGCTCATCCCGCCTTCTCCGCAAACCATTGTCGGTGTAACGAATGGTGATTTCAACAGTGATGGGCACTTGGATGTTGTGGCGGTAGGAATTTCAGACAGAAAAGTATTTATTTTTTTCGGTGATGGGAACGGCAATTTTTCTGAACCCATTACTCTTATTGCCGGACTCAGCACCGGAGATGTATATTTTGGTATGAGCGAGGTAAAAACCGGAGACTTCAACGAAGATGGAAACGAGGATATTGTCGCTTTTAATCTTGGGGAATATAGCGCATTTGTTTTTTTTGGAGACGGATCGGGAGGCTTTTCACAGCCCGTTGTTTTTGAAGGCGTGGTTGGTGGCAGGGAGATAGCCATTGTTGATGTGAACAAAGATGGGCATTCGGATATAATTTCCGCCGGTGGTGTTACGGGAGAGATCCAAACACTTTTAGGAGATGGAAGTGGAAATTTTTCCAGAGTGTTCTCTTTTGTTGGCGGCGTAAGGACAAAAAATTTAGCCATTGCAGATTTTGACGGAGATGGTAATTTTGATATCGTCGCAACGAATCAAATCACAGGAAACATTGATATTGCAAAAGGTGACGGAAGTGGATCTTTCACTTTTGTGAAAAGTATTTTCCTCGGGGGTACGCCACGGTTTGCTATCGCGGGAGATTTTAACAAGGACGGTTTTCCAGATTTTGCGGTATCAAACCCCGGGCAAGGATTTGATAAAACATATATTTTTTTGAACCGCAAAAATCAAGCGCCCGTTTTTGACCCTATTGGCAATAAAACAGTAAACGAGGGAGAAACGCTAACTTTCGCTTTACACGCGGTCGATCCTGATGGTGATGCCGTGATACTTTCTGCGGTAAATCTTCCTGCTGGCGCAACCTTTGATCCAGAGAGCGGCGTGTTCTTGTGGATTCCGAATAATACGCAAAGCGGAATATATACAGTCAGATTTATTGCCACGGATAACGGTTCTCCTGTCCAATCAACCGATCTTTATGTCACCATTGTTGTGGGTGATATTCCGACACCCGTTGAACAGGCTGATAACCTTGTTGAGAGCGTCATTAACGGTAACTTTCCGACTAATGTAGAAAACTCATACCTTGCTAACCTGAGAAAAGTAACAATTTTTATTCAAGATGGAAAAATTGTTGCGGCAATCAATCAACTTAATGCGTTTGTAAATAAAGTAAAAACAGACATGAATTTCGGTGTAATTACTCAAACGGAGGGTGATGGGTTGATAGTTTTGGCGTATGAGCTGATTGACGATTTGCAATAATAGTCGCATGTTGCCATGCGAAAAGGTTTGTTTTGAATGAGTCGCTACTATTGTATAGTATTTGTCTGAAAAAGAATTTCGCGCTATAATACACTCTCAATGTTTCATATAATAACAGAAAATTCTAAGAACTCCTTTTCTCGTCTTTTTTTTGTTGCAATTTTTTTCTCGCTTTTTTTTATTCCCATAACCGATGTTTCCGCGGGGACGGGGCTGACGATACAGCCGATTAAGGTTTCCCACACCATTAATCCCGGAGAAGAAGTGTCCGGGGTTATTTCGCTTACCAACGCGAGCAGTGACGGCGATGAAGAAACGCAGATAACGCTTAAAGTGGAGGACTTCGTGCCCTTTGCGGGGCAGGAAGGCATAAACTTTGTGGGAAGAGCCCCCGGAGTAACGACCGCCATGGATTGGATCACGCTGGGAAGAAATAACGAACCGGTATTTCTTTTGAAAAAGGGCGAATCGCAGGGCATCCCTTATACCATAAAAGCGCCGCTTGATGCGGAGCCGGGAGGTCATTATGCCGTTCTTTTCTTCAAAGCGAATAGAACGGGAGAAGGGCAACAACTGAATGTCGGCACGCAAGTGGCTATTCTCGTGCTCATAACCATACCGGGTAACCATCTTCAAAAAGGGCGGGTGCTTGATTTCGCCGTGAAGAAGAATTTCTATTCGGAGGGTCCGATTGACTTCTCAATGCGATTTGAAAATACGGGAACGGTGCATTTTGAACCGAAGGGAACGATTGTTATAAAAAACATGATAGGAAGTACGGTGGCCGAGATTCCCGTGGAAGGAAGCATTGTTCTTCCGAGCGGCGCGAGAGAGCTTCCGATTGTCTGGAATTATGCGGGGATACTGATCGGACGCTACAGTGCGACGGTCAATATCATGGGTACGGAGGGAGATACTATCGGTACGGGAACGGTATTCTTTTACGCGGCGCCTCTTTGGTATCTTGCCGAGTTTTTTGCGTCCGTCATTATCATATATTTTGTTCTTCGTTTCTTGAAAAGGAAAGTGAAAATAACCATTAATCCGTAATGGCGTCCGGGATTTTTTTCAGAGAAGAACACTCGTACCGTTACAACTTAAATTGTGCCATGCCGAGTCGCAAAAAAATGATTTTACGCTCAATATTTTATCACGAACGCAGAAACAATTAAGTTGTAACGGCACCCGGTCGGCATATCGGACTTCGGTCTGTGCTGAAAGTGCATTCACGCGGACAATTCGGCGTACGCGACAGATGTAATGTAGCGCAGGACGGCTTTTTCATGACAACTTTTTCACAAAAAATAAAATTTTTTTCTTTTGCGGTTCTTTTTTTTGTCGCATGTTTTTTATTTGGTTTTTCCGTTGTGCGAGGGGCTAATACGGATTTAACCGTTGATATCTTTAATCCGCAGTGCGGCGATACGCTGGACAACGACAGCGATGGGTTTGCTGATTTGGCGGATCCGGATTGTTTTTCCGTGCTGGATGACAGCGAAGCGACCTATCCGCAGTGTGGCGACGGGGGAGATAACGACTCCGACGGGCTTGTTGATTACCCGGCAGATCCGGGGTGTTCTTCTGCGGCTGATGTTAATGAAAATTTTCAATGCAATGACGGCTTGGATAACGACAGCGACACATTCATTGACCTTCTTGATCCCGATTGTTCATCTTCTTCGGATGACGATGAAACCCATCATGGCGGGTCTCCTCCGCC
This sequence comes from Minisyncoccota bacterium, assembly GCA_041666665.1. GTDB lineage: Bacteria > Patescibacteriota > Minisyncoccia > Phycocordibacterales > CAIJYI01 > CAIJYI01. Next base: position 3,204 of record JBAYGK010000029.1, on the reverse strand, counting down.
GGGGGATACGGAATTGCCGTATATTGTGGCTTTTACTCCGGCGAACAATTCAACCGGCGTATCTTCCACAACGCCGGTCTCGGTAACATTTGACAATACGGTAGTAAAACAGAGCGGCAACATACTCATTAAAGAAACCCCGAGCAATAATATATTTGATTCCATTCCGGTACTTGGCGCGCGGGTAACGCTTACGTCGGGCAGAATTCTTTCCATGGAACCCATTTCGCGTTTCTCCGAAGGGATGTCGTATTATATGGAACTTCCGGCGGGAATGGTGCTTGATGAAGCGGGAAATTCATTTGCCGGCATCACGGGACCTTCCGGTTGGAAATTTTCCGTAAAGGATGAAACTCCGCCGACTATCGGCAATGTGAGCATCTCCCCGAATAAAAACGTCGCCACATTATCATGGAATACCAATGAACCGACATCCTCGGCTTATTTTTGGGGGACGACCACGGCGTATACCGCCGGTAGCGGGGCCGATGCTTCTTTTTCCACCACTCACATTGTCATACTCGGATCTCTTCTTTCCGGTACGCTCTACCATTACAAAATTGATGCAAAAGATTCGTCGGACAACGTTTCCGAATTCACGGGGACATTCACCACTCTGACCGAAGACGATACAACGCCCACCGCCAATCCGTCAGGGTTCGGCGCGACTCCGGATATAAATTTTATCAAGCTCGCTTGGTCAAATCCGGACGATGCCGACTTTTTATCCGTAAGAATCATGCGAAGCGACGAGAGCTACCCTCTCTCTCCCGCGAGCGGAGATTTTGTGTATGAAGGAACCGGAATAAAAACCGATGACGTCGGCGTTCTTATCGGCGTGAAATACTACTACGCGATATTCGCGAAAGATACGTCGGGAAATTATTCTTCCGGATCGCTTTCGTCCGCAAAAATTCCTTTGCCCGAGCCTCCGATTGAACCACCCATTGAACCGCCGGTTGAACCGCCGGTCGTTCCTCCCGTCGTAATTCCTCCGCCACCGGTATCGGGAGGAGGAGGCGAAAGCGGAGGCGGGGCAACCACCACCGTTTCATTGCCGCCGCCGTCCGTGACACCGCCCGTTGAATTTCCCGCAAAAGAAGAAACCATAGATACTTCCGTCAAAAATCTTTTTCCGCTCGCTTTTTCGGATTTTAATTTTTACGAGCAAGGAGAAACCGACATAAAAATTTACGTAAAAAATGACAGCATAGATGCGGATTCCAATAAAAACATGAGAATATCCGTTCCCGATGCGAAACTTCCCTCAGACTCGCTCTCGGTTATTCTGAAGATAAAAAACCTTGAAGGAGAAAAAGAAGTTTCCTCTTTTCTTTTGTCCGAGAGAGGAAAAACGAACCGAAGGGAAGCGATTCTTGATTTGCACGGAGCATTCGGTTCGTATCCCGTCACCATTGATGTTTTCGGTCAGGATAACAAACTGCTTGCTCGCGTGTTCGGGACCTTCAAACTTGAACCGAAAAATGCTCCTCTCGTTACCTTTCTCACCCCGGAATTAACGGAGCAAATTACTACCGTGGCGGAAAATATTTCACCATCCGTTGTTCCCCTCGGTATCGCCGTCGGAGCGTCGCAAACGATTGTTCTTGCCGGAAATGTCGGTTCTTTTTACGATTTGTATCTTCTTCTCCTGAAGTTTTTCGGCATTATCGCCGGTTTTTTCCGAAGAAAAAAATCAAAACCGTGGGGCGTCGTATACGATTCCGTTACCAAACAGCCGATTGACCCGGCCTATGTGGTCGTTGAGGATATTAAAGGGGAAAAGAAAAAGAAAACCGCCATTACCGACCTGGACGGGCGTTACGGTTTTCTTATTGAACCGGGAACATATTCTCTTGTCGCGAACAAGACCCACTATAAGTTTCCTTCGGAAAAACTTTCGGGCAGAGAGCATGATGAAATGTATGAAAATCTCTATTTCGGTTCTTTGTTTGATATTAAAGAAGATAAGGTTCTTCTCTACAACATACCTCTTGATCCGATGGAATTTGACTGGAACGAGTTTGCCAAGAATAAGGATCATATTTTCAACATGTATTCAAGACGTGAAAAAGCGCGCATGTTGTTTTTTAGCGGAATATTTTTTATCGGCTTCGGAATTTCGGTTGTCGCCACGCTTTTTTCTCCGACGCGGATTAATCTTGCAATTTTTGCTCTGTATATTTTGGTAACGGTTTGGAAAGCGGTGTGGAAGTATAAACATCATGTTACCCGTCTTTTATATGCCGACGGAAGACCGATATCTTTCGCCATTGTTTCCGCCGAAGTATCCGGTATCTCCATTCCCGTTATCAAAAAGGTTACCACGGACATGCTCGGCAGATTTTATCTGCTTACCTCTCCCGGCGTATACGATATTAAAGTGCAGGAAAAGCAGGATGACGGAACCTACCGGGAAATTTACAATAAAAAATCGGTTGACCTTAAAAGGGGAGTTCTCACAAAAGACATCATTATTGAAAGATAATAGCGCGTTTTTTATCCTCCGCGTTTGTTTTCTTTTCCGTTTCCTCTTTTCGGTTTCGCTTTTTTTACCGATGATGATATAATATAAAGTACGATAAACATTCTTTTTAAAAAGATAATAAAAACAAATATGGAAGAGAACGCAAAAAAACAAAAAGTAATGATCGTGGAAGACGATAACTTTCTCGGCGATCTGCTTTTGGATCATATGACAAAGAACGGAGTTGAAGCCATTTTGTTCCGTGATGCGGAAACGGCGCTTGAGGCGATCAAAAAAGAAGTTCCGTCTCTTTTGCTGACAGACCTTCTTCTTCCCGGCATGGACGGTTACGAACTGTTGGCAAAACTTCGGGAGATAAGCATTCTTCCACCCTTGCCCGTAATCGTGCTATCCAATCTTTCTCAGACGGAAAAGATACAAGAAGGACTTGCTCTCGGCGTTAAAGATTTTCTCGGAAAATCCAATTTTGATTTGGATGATATTACGAAAAAAGTGCAGGATGCATTGGCGCAAATTCCCGTACAAGCGGTTCCTGCTCCGATTGTTCCTCCGCAAGAAGTTCCCCCCGCGCAATAATTCTTTCACTTCCTTCAGAACACAATAAAAAATTACCGACAAAAAGCCGAATCTTTTCCGGATTCGGCTTTTTGTTGTTTCTTTACAAATTCAGATCACCTTCCCGCAGGTTGTGTCGTTTGCGGATTGTTCGCGGGAAT
>JBAYGK010000028.1:0-10872 GCA_041666665.1 Minisyncoccota bacterium | reverse complement strand
TTCTTCCGCTTCCGTCAACTCGGGCGGTATATCATTCAAAAATTCCGAAGGAACGGTAATATTGCGCGAGCCGAAAATCGTTCGTACGGAGGCGTACGTCAAGAAAAGCCGTTTTTTTGCGCGGGAAATCGCCACGTAAAAAAGCCGCCGTTCTTCTTCTTTGTGATTTTGCGATTCGCCGGATTCTCCGAAATTCCTGTGCGGAAAAAGTCCGTCTTCAAGCCCCGTGACAAACACCGTTTCAAATTCCAAACCTTTGGCCGCGTGCACCGTCATGAGTCGGACGCGCGGAGCATCCGTTTTGTTGTGCATGAGAGAATCCTGATCGCTGGCGAGCGCGGCGTCTTCCAAAAGTTTTTGCACTCCTTCTTCCGGCGGTTGCTCATCGTATTTTGCGGCGAGAGAAACGAGTTCGTAAAGATTTTCAATCCGTTCCTGCTCCTCTTCCCCTCCGAGCGAGAGCCCGCCTTCCATTCCCGTTTCTTTGAGAATGTATTTTATCGTGTCGCTTGGTTTTTTTGAGAGAGCCGTTTCTTTTATTTTTCCGAGAAGCGTTTTAAAATCCGAGACCTTCTTTTTTGTTGATGTGGGGAGAGCATCGGCTTGTCCGGCGAGTATTTTTTTAAGGGTTACCTCGCCTATTCCTCGCGCGGGGACGTTTATGATGCGCTTTAAATCAACGACACTCTCGGGGTTAAGGGATGCGCGCAGGTAGGAAAGCGCGTCTTTCACCTCTTTTCTTTCAAAGAATTTCACGCCGAGCACTTGATACGGAACATCGGCGGCAAGCATCGCTTCTTCAAGGGCGCGCGATTGATAATTCGCGCGGAACAGCACCGCGATATCTTGGTAAGAATTTTTCTTGCCCTCCTCCGAGTTGAAGGGTTTCTTCGCCAGTTCCCGTATTTTTTCCGCGATAAAAGACGCCTCGTCGCTTTCATCATACGCTTCATACAGAGAGATTTTTTCTCCGCCCGTTTTTTTGGTAAACAGGTTTTTCGGAACGCGCAGTTTGTTTTTTTGAATGACGCTGTTTGCGGCGGACAAAATATTGTGCGTTGACCGGTAATTTTCTTCCAGCAAAACCACTTTCGCGCCGGGATAATCTTTTTCAAAATGAAGAATATTTCTAATGCTTGCTCCGCGCCAGCTGTAAATGCAATTGTGAACCGGTATGGAATTAACAATATAGTTGTGGGTTTTATCAACATCAAGGTCATATACATCGCCGCGGTATTCTTTTTTTTCAATGCTTCGTATTTCGTCCGCTATAATTTTTCCGTTTTGCATGACCGGAATTTCCATTTTTTCCAGCAGACTTGATGCCGGAAGAAAAGCAAATTGCCCCTTGTCGGTAAGCAGAGCCGTTCTATTGAGAGTTAGCCCCGAATCAACCTTGAGCAGTTTTCGCGCAACATGCTCCGCTTCGCCGTAATCCAATCTTGCGATTTCCAAACGCCAATCGTTCCTTTCCCCTTTTCTCGTTTTAAAACCGGCAATCTCAAGTTTTTCTTTCAATTTCTCATCGGTTGCATTGATGGAAACGCGGCTTAACCCGAAAGGATTCAACGCGCTTATTCTTTTGTCGCTGAACATGGTAAGAAGAACCTTCAATCGTTTATTCTCCGTGTTTCCTCGCGTTGTTCCTTGGGGAGAATAGTGCGGGTAATCAAAAAAAAGCCCCGTTTCTTTTAAAAGACGCTTCGCATTTTTTCGCGTGTCTATCTCTTTGAACAACTCATTTATCTGCTTTTTTTCAAGCGCGATTTTTCGTTCGTCCGCATGAAAAACGACGGAAGGAATTCCGTAAGAAAAACAATAATAATTTTCCCAAAAAATTGCGTCTTGTTTTGTTTCGCATACTTTTATCACCCACATTTTGTCCGCCTTTTCCTGGTTGCTTCGCGCAAGAAAACTAACCTGATTTTTCCCGCCCCTCCCCTCCGACGAGTGTGCGCTTTTTACCACGCCGATACGAAACTCTTTTGATTTTTTATATGTCAAATATACATAATACGCGTCGTGTTCCGGCGAAAAACGAGAAAAGAAAATATGTTCCGGCGTCGTCTCCACAACCTTTCCGCTTTTTGTTGTGATTCTCAAAACGGTTCCGGTGTGTGTTTTTTTTCTGATTTTTACGACTTTTGAAAAACAAATGTTTCCGTTTCCGGCGGCGCACATCACCTCATCGCCCGCACGAATATTTTCTATTTTTTTCTCGCCATTCCTCTGCAACACCGGCGTGTTTTTTGGAAAACATTGGTCCGCATCGCCCACGACGCAGATATTCCGATCTTTTCCCGCGAGAACGCGCGAGAGTTCGTATTGCACCGTGTTGGTGTCTTGGTATTCGTCAATGTGAACATATTGCCATATATCCCGGTATTTTTCGCGAATTGCCTGATTTTCGCGCAAAAGCATAAGGGTCTTGAGAAGCAAGTCGTCAAAATCAAAAGCGCCCTCTTTCCGTGTCTTTTTTTCATACTCCAGCCATATTTCGGCCACGAGGCGCGGGAAATACCCGGTATTTGAATCGGCGTAAAAAGCTTCCGCCGAAACACATTCCCCTTTTTGTCGGGAAATGATATTTTGAATTTTTTTCGGATCAAACTGTTTTGGGTCAAGGTTTTTCGCTTTGATGGTTTCTTTGATAAACGCCCGCGAATCGCTTTGGTCTAAAATGGTAAAATGTTTCGGAATCCCGGCCGATTCATTTTCTCTCCGGAGAATATATGCCCCGAGCGAATGAAATGTTCCGATAAAAGGCTGTGATGCATTGTCGGAAATCCCTTCTTTTTGAAGAAGGTTGTTTATTCTTTCCTTCATCTCGCCGGCGGCCTTATTGGTGAAGGTTACGGCGAGAATGGCATGTGCCGGCACTCCGCTTCTGATCAACTGAAGAATTCTATGGGTGAGCGTTTTTGTTTTTCCCGCTCCCGCCCCGGCAACAATCAAAAGAGGTCCGTTCTTGTGAAGAACGGCTTCTTTTTGAGGTTCGTTGAGTCCTTCTGTGTAATCTTGCATCGCACCATCATAGCATAAAAGCCGGATTTAATGAAAAAGCGCCCGTTCCAAGTCGGAAGAAAGCGCTTTTTTGCGAATGGTTTTTGGGAAAGAGGTCTTTTTGATGAATTAACCGCCCAGTTTTTGGAGGATGATATCCGAAAGAGTCGGTTTTTCTTGGGTTTTTTTCTCTTCTGCCGACGCCGTTCCCTCGGGGGCGTTTGTTTTTGGCGTTTCGGCGGAGGAAATCTCTTCCGGTTTTTTTACGGGAGGTTTTTCCGCTTCTGCACGGGCTTCTTTTTGTTTGCGGGGAATCCACGCCTCCAGACGATTGAGTTCTTCCTCCAGTGTATGGAGTTCCTCGGCGTCGGGGACGCTTTTTTGTTTTTCTTTTGCTATGAGTTCTCGGAGGGATATCCTTCTTTCCATTGCCACATCAAGTTCGCTGAGCGGCGCAATCTTTTCACCGCCATCTTCACGCATTTTCGGCATTTCTTTTTTATCTCCCGAAACCTTCAAAGGAACGGGAATATCAAATTTTGGCGCAGGACCGTTTTTTAGGCGGTTTTTAAGTTTTTCCAATACACTGCCCGGATCATCGGTCGGAAGTATTTCTACGCCGAGATCTCCCGCAACCCGCGTTGTTCGTCCGGCAATAAACAGAGGAAGACCTCTTTCCGCCGCATGGATAATATCCTCCGCCTCTTGCTCGGGGGTTGTTTTGGTCGGGTCTTCTTCGTTTTCTTTTTTATCTTCTTTGTCGTGGGTTGTTTCCGCCGCATCCTCTTTTTTCTCCGGAACCGGAATGTTTTCTGTTGGGGGGATTGTTTTTTTATCGGCGTCTTCCCCTTCTTCTTTTTTGACCTCTTTTTGTTCCGTGGTTATGACAACAGGGTCTTCTTTTTTCTCCTGTATCGGAATGTTTTCGGTTGGAGGGGTTATTTTTGTCCGGTCATCTTCGTTTTCTTTTTTATCTTCTTTCTCGGGGGTTGTTTCCATCGCGTCTTCTTTTTTCTCCGGCACCGGAAGGTTTTCATTTGCGGGCGTTATTTTTTTATCGGTGTCTTCTTTGTTTTCTTTTTCTTTCTCTTTCTGTATTTTTTGATACGCCTCTTCCAGTTTTTTCAATATTTCTTCTTCCGGAAGGGTTCCGTTGATTATTTCCGCCGTTTCTTTTCCCAATATCTCAAAATTCTTTTTTTCTTCTTCCGTTGTTGCGCCATCCAGCCATTTCTTCTTTATTGAATCGTTGATGATGTCTATTTTTTCGTTTATGGATGCGGCGAGAGAAATAAGCCGATCTGATGTTTCGGGGGAATTTGTTTGCTCCGGCTTGTTTGTGTTGGTATCCATAATTCTCTTTTTAATGTTTTTTGGGCGGTTGATAAAGCGCTTGTTTATTTTCTTTTATTAAAGCTCTCGGGCATGTCCTCGTCCGGCGGCACATCCGAACCGGCGCCGCTTTCAGGTAAAATGACAATGCAGTTTTTTGAAACCTGTTCCATTGTGTCTTTTACTTCATCTTTTTTATTCTGAACGGAGACCTCTGTGAAATCGTCCGTGTTTTTTTCCGATTCCATTATTTCTATTCCTCCGTCCGCGGAGGAAAATTCCGCCTGCAAAGTATGGCAGTTTTTGTTTGTTGCGTCGGCGTCGTTTGCGTCCTCGTTTTGTTTCAAAAAAGAAATCCCGTGAGATTCGCTCTCATCGCCTTCTTTTTTGGCGTTTTTTTTTGTTTTAAAAAAAATCATATTGATTGCGTGGATTATTCCCGCAATTTTTTACTCCTCTTTCATTTCAACTTTTATAACCGAGGGGTAAATTCGTTGAATGAAAGCGGCAACGGTTTCATCTTCTTTCGGATCCGTGTCTTCGGTTTTTTCAAGCGCCGTTTTTCCCTGCCATTTGAGTTTTATAATGTAATCGCGAAGACGGCCTTCCCAAACATTTTCCGGTTTTTGGTTTTCTCCCGCGATGTTTTTCGCCGATAAAATATCGCGAGCCAAAGTTTTTTCCAATGTTTCTCGCGTGCCGGCGGGGGCATCTTCAAAAATGCTTTTCATTTGTCCCTCTATTATTTTTTTCTGGAGTTGTTCTCCCAATCCCGGTTCCGGCGTGGCGGAAGAAGGGATGTTTGTTTGATTGCCTGCGGTGGGTTGCGTCATATTGATATTGGTTTGAAAATTTGTAATCTTGTCGTTTTGAGATGGTTTTTTGGGAATGACCAAATCGGTTATTTTTGGGGAAAGCGAGGTCATCAACCCGCCAAAAGATATATCAACCGGCTTTTTGGCGTTGGCATCTCGCGATTTTTCTTCGCCGGAAGAAGGAGAATTTTTTGTTTCACCCGCGGGTATTGTTATCGCCGCACCCGCCGGTTTGCGCGGTACGAAATGCGGAAGAACCGTCATTTCCGGAATTTTTTCATCTGTTGTTTTTTTATCCGCCCCTGCTGTCGGCTTTATTTCGTTTCCCGCCGCACTCGCGGGTTTTCGCGGAATGAAGTGAGGAAGAGCCATCGTTTCCGGACTGATGCTTATCGGCGCGGCGTGCTTGGCATCTTTCTCTTTTTCAGCCTCCGTTTTTACCGTTTCTTTTGGCGTTTCGGGAAAAAATTGATTCGGAAGAGTTCTTCCCAACATGGGAAGCAGGGGTTTTTTCGGGATAACAGGTTCTTTTATGTCGGAAGGGGTGCGAATTTCCACGGGAATTTTTCCTCCGGGGTATTCTCCAAGAAGAAGGGCTCTGTCCCAAACATCCATTTCTTTGGATTCTTCTATTTTTTGTGATATCTTGGTATCTTTTCCCTGCGCAAAGGCGACAAAAGCGGAACTGTTTGCTTCAAAATGGTCTCGGACGTTCGGAGGAAGAGATTTTTTAACAAGGGGAGGCGTGCCGGTCGGGGCGTTTGAAGGAGGAGGTGTTTCGGAAATGTTTTTTTTGCGCTGAAACATTGAAAAAAATCCGTTTTTAACGGGAACAGCCTCCGCCGGGGTTTTTTTATCCGAAGATATCGGAGGCAAAGGATTAACGGAGGCCGGCGTGTCGGAGATTTTTTCGCCGGCTTTTTCGGGTAAAACGGACAGAGTCGGCATTTTGCCGTCCGTGGCGCGCGCGGGGAATACTTCGTTCGTTTTTGCAATGTTGTTCACCAACAATATTTGAGGATTGTCCGGTGAAGTTTTTTGCGGCATGAGTGTAGTGTCTTGCACAATAGTTTTTTATTCCTTTGATTTACAAAATCAAGAGAATACTCTATATATGTATTTTACCCCCGATTGTTGCGGATGACAATGCGTTTTGAGTGCAACCTGTTGAAAACAATTTGGCTGGCCTCCCCGCGCCGGTCGGCGAACCGTTCCGATTTCGCGGTTAGTGTTGTGTCCGACGCCTGCCGCCACCTGCGGGCGGGTCCACGTCCGCGAGCGGAACCCCCCTCCCGCGCTTTTCTTTGTTTTTTAATGTCAAGAAAGTTTTCCACCGCGCCGTTTGCCGTTGTTGACTTCTTTTGCCCGGTTTTTTATACTTGAGTTTGTGGTTGAGAGAAGGCGAAGAAAGACAAAGGGTGCTTAAAAACACCCCGCACGGAAGAACCGAAACGACTAATCTATTCGGCTTATTGCTACAAAAAAACAAGACCCCGACCCTGTATCTACAGGTTCCTCACAGGATGTAAACAATCGGGCGATATATAAAGGCATTTTTCCTTTTTGCCGGAAATGGCGCTCATTCCGTGTTTTTGTCGTGTTTGTTGCCGTGTCTTTTCCGACCGCTTTTGTTTACGCGGGTGTTTTTTCAGAAATTTCCGATTTTGTCGGAAACATTCTTCAGCCGGCGGCGGAAGAAGAAAAAGACGATACTTATAAAAATTCTCAAACGGCGATGGCCTTGGAAGCTCCTCTTAATCATGAACCGAACCAATCGTCCGAAGAAGAAGACCCTCCCGTAATCACAGAGGGATCGGCTGTTTCCGCCAATTTGTCGGTGACACCGGCAAAAAGCGACGATAAGGCAAAAACCAACGCCTCCGGCGACCAAATCAGCGTATATGTCGTTCACGAAGGAGACACATTATCGCAAATCGCCAAGATGTTTGACGTGAGTCCGAACACCATTCTTTGGGCAAACGATATTCCCCGCAAAAGTTCCCTTAAGGTGGGGCAAAAACTTGTTATTTTGCCCGTTTCCGGTATTCAGTACACCGTCAAAAAAGGAGACACGATCGGAAAGATCGCAAAAAATTACTCCGCGGATGCCGATGAAATACGCGATTTTAATGATATGCAAGACGGCTCTCTCAGCGTCGGCGACGTTATCATTATTCCGAACGGGGAGGAAGCGCCGACTCCGGTTGCCACTCTGGTTAAGAAGATCAGCAATTTTATTTCTCCGGAACCGACCAATAATGTTCAAACCGACGGATACTTTATCCGCCCGGCAAAAGGAGGAAGAACCCAAGGCATTCACGGACACAACGGAGTGGATTTCAGCGCAAGATCGGGTGTTTCCGTTATTGCCGCCGCCGCGGGAGAGGTGCTCATCAGCCGAAGCTCCGGCTATAACGGCGGTTACGGACGTTATATCGTTATCAATCATCCGAACGGAACGCAGACACTGTATGCCCACTTGAGCGCAAACTTCGTTTCCGCCGGCGAGAGTGTTTCTCAAGGACAGCTTATCGGCAACATCGGGAACACGGGAAGATCAACGGGACCGCACCTCCACTTTGAAATACACGGAGCGAAAAATCCCTTTTAAATTTTAAAAAAGAATCGCATGGCGCGATTCTTTTTTTATATCTTTATTTTTTATGCGCCCTGCTCTTGCAAGGCAAATTGTTCTTCCCTCATTTGTTCTTCCATCGCTTGTTCTTCCTGCTTGGCAAACCATTGTTGTTCGGCCATCTGCTCCCGTAGCGCAATTTGCTGTCTCATCGCCTGCTCCTGCGCGAATCTTTGCCTCTTCATTTTTTGTTCGGCGGCGGACTTTTCCTCCGCCTTTTTCTTTTTCTCCGTCGCCTCAACGTTTTTTCTGTTTTTTATAAAAGACGCAATCATAAAAAATGTGGACGAAAAAAGACCCGCAACGGGAAATGCTTCCAATACCGCATTTATTCCCGTCATTACCGCCGTCCCCTTCATGTCATATCGGGCGAGCCAAAAAGTGAATTTCATAAAACCGATAAACGCGGTGCCGATAACGGGAAGAACAAAACCGAGTATATCAACGAAGACGGCGCAACAAAATCCGCCAGCAAAAGCAAGTGTGGACATTTTTCCCGTGCTTTCCATAACAGTTTCATTATACAACAAAAAAAGATAAATTTGCTCGTTTCCCTGTGCATATAACGAGGCGGTAAAGGGATTGACAAAAATGAAAAAAAAGAGTATACTGTATTGCAGAAAAACATCGGAAGGAGTGAGTTCCATGAAAAAGTTAACAAAGATTATATTGACCGTTATTTTTTTAATGTTGGTTGGTTGCAGACCGACCATACATGTTGACGGCACGATTCTTGCCGTTGAGGCTGTAAAAAATGGCGCAGAAAAAGTTGAAGTGATTTACAAAATTCCAAACGGCGCTGTTCTTGAAAAAGTTATTGATCAAAACGAGTTACTGTCGGATGGAAAAAGAACCGTAGATCCGCGTGATTATCTTCGTTCTTATTGCCAAGAAAAGTGCGTGAGATACGGCGTGTATCCGGGAAACTCAAAAGACCTGAGCGATTACTACTATAAGTATTTATCAAGCTTCGGCATTTGAAAATAATTAAGCGCCCTGATGAATATCGGGGCGCTTTTTATATCTGCCGAAAAAACAATATAATCGGAGATTGTTGTGCGCAAGCGTAACGATTACTTGATAAGAATTCAAAACTTTGCTATCATTGCCCCCTAATCGGTTCTTTTACATTTACGGAGAAAAAAGATGGAAATGACATCTGAACAATTCAACGGGCTTGCTTCATGGTGCGAGGATGAAATCGGATACGGTATTTTCCTCGGGTTGAAAAAACAAGAACTGTCAAAAAATATTTTTTTTGGCACAAAAAAAGCGCACCTCTTTGATAAAGATCAAAACAGAATAGGTATGGTTGGCGCGCGGCTAAATCCAAAACCATTTAAATTGTTTGATTTGTCCACATGGAAACGCCATTATCCCATTCCTGATGAAACACTGGTGGAAGCCATCGCGCGTCTTCATGAGGAAGGTTGCGGCGAAGCGAAATTCGCCGTTTCGTTCCATTTTGCACCCGAACAGCCGTTCATGTTTGATGATTATGTTCCGGCATACGAAGCGTACGTGTACGAACTTTGATTTGCCCCTGAAAAACAAACACCCTTCAACAAAATTGTTGGGGGTGTTTTTCAAAACACAAAAAATAAAATATCTCTTCGCGGTAAATTTCAGCATATGCTGAAATTTACCGCGAAGAGATATTATTTTTAATAATGCAAAACAGCGCAAGAAAAGAAGGAAGCGAGGATGTTAAGAAAAGAGTTATTTCATTTCAAAATGTTTTTTCAAATCCTTGTCTTTTGTCAAATGATCCACTGAGAGTATTTCCACGAATTTTCCGACGCCGAAATAGTCGGCAACATACAAAATTTCTTTTTCGCAGGGATGCGGATACGCCCATACGCTTTTTTGATACTGGTAAAATCCAAGCGCTTTAAGCCGCCACCGAAGTGCTTCCCTCGCCTTTCCAAATTGTACCGGAATATCAAACAAAACGAATGTCCATTTCCCTCCCCATTTTTTCGGTTCCGGCAACTCCACATCATCAAACAATATTTTTTGAAAATACGCTTCTCCTTTTTTGGTGAGATGAATGCGCGACGTTCCGTTTCTCTCGGTATTTTCTTTGATATATCCGCCGCGTTTTAAGTCACGAGAAGCATCCGTGAGTTGTTTCTTTGAGTAAAATTTTGAACGCTGAAACCCGCGAGCGGCGATGGTAATTCCTGGAGCCATAGCGCCAAGCGTGGCGGCTCCGGAAAGAAGAATGACGGCTAGCGCCACCTGCGTGATATAGGAGGTCGGGGTGCCGGAGGCGAGAAATTCTTCCGCGCGGCTTCTCAGGGTTTTTTCGTCCATCTTAATTGTTTCAAAATAATTTTTTGCATATTTTGATCTTCTTTGGATTCGCGGTTTTGTCATGCCCACAGTATATCAGTTTTCCTTTTTGCGGTAAATTTCAGCATATGCTGAAATTTACCGCAAAGAGTTTTTTTATTGAGTTTTTTGTTTTTTGTCTATGTTTGAGATATGCGCGAATCTCATGCCGCGATGTTTTTATCCGACGATTTGTTCTTCGCGTTTTGTTTTTTTACGGTGAGCCATATAGATTGCCACATACAAAAAATAGACGGCGACGAGAACCGATATTGAAAATGGCGGAATGGAAAACGATGAATGGGGCAAACCGGCAAAGAACGACGACACGAGAAACACGAACGACAGAAGCAGAAACACGGGGAAACCGAAAAATATTCCGAAAGGAGTGATGAAACCGAGAAGCGAGGCAAGAGAACCGAGGAACATCGCAAAAGGGAGGAGAGGAAGAACCAGAAGATTGACGGGAATGGCGACCAGAGAAAGGAGCCCCGTTTCATACAGAAGAAGGGGAAGAACAAAAACCTGGGTGGAAAGCGTTGCGGAAAGAGTTTCACGAAGACCGAATTTTTTTGTTACAAACGAAAGCCGCCGCGAGAGTTCCGGTCCCAGAGAAAGAAGACCGAGCGTTGCCAGAAATGAAAGCTGAAATGATGGATCATGCAAAAGAGAAAGCGGACTCCAAAGAATCATAAAAAATGCCGCGACAAAAAGAAGATGAATGGCGTCCGCCGTTCTTCCCGTTACGCGCGC
>JBAYGK010000027.1:0-11001 GCA_041666665.1 Minisyncoccota bacterium | reverse complement strand
GCCGAAATACAAAAAATCGGTCTAAAAATAAGGATAAATAATGGAGTTTTGTATATTGAAAATGGATTTTTTCAACCAGCAATAAAGGAGGTTTTTAATGGAAGCGAAACGCACAGCGTTTGATAAATATCTTGCTCAACTAGACAATGCCGCCAAGGTTTTAAATCTTGACCCTCGCATTTATGAACGTTTGAAAGTTCCGGCATTACTCGTACGAGGAAAAGTTCGGGTGGAAATGGACGACAAAACATTCAAAGAGTTCAACGTTTTTCGTTGCCAGCACAATCATGCTCGCGGACCAACGCAAGGCGGTACGCGCTTTAGCGAAAAAGTTTGCGAATCCGAAATAAAATTCTTGGCCAGTATGATGACCATGAAGAACACTATTGGTGAAATTCGCAACGGTGGCGGTAAAGGCGGTATCTGCGTTGACAAACGTCCTCTTTCATTGCTTGAAGGAGAACTCATGTGTCGCGGATATATCAACGTCATCGCGCCGTATATTGGCGAGAAGGTTGACGGTCCGGCACCCGATGTTAATACGGGAGCTCGGGAAATGGCTTGGTTTATGGCCGAATACGATCGGCTTACCGGTCAACATAATTTCGCGCAGTTTACCGGAAAACCACTGGAACTTGGCGGTTCACTCGGTCGTGGCGACGCAACCGCTCTCGGCGCAGTGTATGCCACCGAAGCAATGATGAAAAAACTTGGGTTGAAAGGACCTTTGACTATTGCCCAACAAGGCTTTGGTAATGCTGGCGACTTCTACGCCAAGCTGATGACAGAACGCGGACATATAGTTGAGTCCGTATCAGACACGAGTGGTGTGATCTATAAGAAAGGCGGTTTTGACTATAAAGACCTGCATAATTTCTGTTATGCTATTGTGGACGGAAAAGAAAAGAAAATCCGCAAGGTTACAGAATACGACAAGTATGATGCTGTCGCTTTTGCAAAAGAGATCAAAGACGAGAATGGCGAGGTTATTCGCACCGAGTGGACGGTTCCGACAAAATTGGACCCAAGAGAAGAGGCCCTCAAGGCTGATATCTTTGCCCCGGCAGCATTTGAAGACTTGATCGATGCCGATATGGCTCGCAAAATCAAATGCAAATTCATCGTCGAGTTGGCAAATGGTCCATGCACAGAAGAAGCGGATGCGATATTGGCTAAACGCGGAATTCCTGTCATTCCCGACATTTATTCTTCAGGCGGCGGCGTATTCGTTTCATCACTTGAAAAAAACCAGGGCTTTGAGAACTATCAATGGCCGGCACGCCGCGTTGGCGATATGCTTAAAGAGCAAATGCTCCGCAAATCGTTTGACAATCTGGAAGCGGTTCGCGAAGAGTTCAAGTTGAATTCCATGCGTCAAGCCGCAATGGTGTATGCCGTTCGTGAAGTCGCGAAGGCAATGACATGGCTCGGCGGCTTCCATCTTCCGTACGGCGTGGTTCTTGATCGTCCGACCGTAGTCATGTATCAAGATGGCAGAACGCTTGATGTAGACGGCAAACCTTATCCATCAATGGACAAAGATGCTGTTCTTTCACGCGAAATCGTTCTGAAATAACATTTTTGCGCATACTGTGTGAAAAAATAATAAACACCCCGGGTTTGTCCCGGGGTGCGTTTTTTTGTATGCAAAAAACCTCGTATGCTAATTCCAGCATATGCGAGAATTAGCATACGAGGAAAAAGTTGACTTTATAATCCAAAAAGTTCCGATCTGATGATATTTTTTATTTCCGGATTATCTGTTGAAATCTCAAATCTCTGCGCGCCTTCCGAATACGGGCCGATCTGATAATTTTGGAATTGAAAAATCAAAGAACGCCCGGAAACGACGAATGCCCCGAAATTATCGGACTTCGGGTCAAGACCGCTACCGAACATGACGTCTTTCGGGTCAAAATTCACTTGCGGATCATTGATGAAATGCGCCGTTGCAAGGCGTGAAAGTATTCCGAGATAATCGGTTTTTTCCAAAAACAAATCCGAAAGATCGTATGTCTTCCCTTTCATGTCAAAAGTTTCCGAAGAAAAAACGGTATTTCCGTGCGCTCCGCCATCATTGCGCCAATCGTTATATAAATAACTTGCCAATTTCTTACCGTAAAAAACATCAACGGAGGCTTCCGCGCTCACTTCATAACTCTGGGTGATGTTGTTTACTTCGGGATAATCATTCATAAAACTCCGCATGAAATCCTTAACGTGTTCTTCCGCTTTTGCCGCGAAGGGGGTATTGATCGGATATGTCCCCTCCACCTCAACCAAATTGGAATGCCCATCCGCCGAAGGAATTGCGGTTTCTTTGACGGTATTCGTTTTGGTTTCTCCCCACAGTGCAACGTCGGGAAGAACGGCGCCATTGTTTGCTTTTGAATCGGTTTTTGCGGGAAGAATATCCGTCGGCTTTGCGATTTTTTCAGGGCTGTTGCTTGCCGCCAAAAACACCGCCGCGGCCGCGATGATTGAAAAGAAGAACAGAGAACCGAATCTCATTTTCCCCGCACCTTTCCATTTTTCCTTTTTTTTAGACATAACGTGTTTGTTGGCGCGCCACGATAATAAATGACGAAAGACTTGATAAAATAATTTAAAACCGCCAAAGTATATACACCAAAAACTGTATAAATACCACCTTGCCGAGCATCGCGAACGGATAAACGCTCGCGTACACAAGCGTGGGGAGTTCGGTTTTGGATCTTGTTTTTGTCACATTGAGGCCGGCGGCCTGCGTCATTGCCCCGCTGACTCCGCTCATTACGGCAAGAATGTTGTCTTTTGCGACAAGAAGAAAAATCGTACTGAAAACAAGAGCCGAGAGCGTAACAAGCGCACCGGCGAGAAGAATGGAAAAACCGTACTGCTGAAAAACATGCGCAAATTTTCCGCCGGCGACCAATCCCACTCCGGCCAAAAACAGCATGAGTCCGAAATCTCGGATAAGATTGAGCGCGGCAATCGGAACATGCATTTCCATTTTGCCGATTCGTTTGCGGTGCGAAATATACAATCCCGCGAGCAGTGCGCCGCCTGATGAGCCGAGAGTAAGGGTTGTTCCTCCGAAAAGGTGGATCGGAATCGCGCCGATGAGAACGCCAAAAACAAGTCCGAGGAGAAAAGGCAACATATTGGTTTCGTTCAGCTTTTCATTTTTTACGCCGATGCGTTTAATCATTTTGTTGACTTCCGCATGGTCGCCGACAATTCGGATGATATCGCCCACTTCAAGAAGCGTCCCCCCGTTTGGCGCAATTTCAAAATCTTGACGAATGACGCGCACGACAACGAGGTTGTTCTCGTAAAAAACATGAAGATCGCCGATCTTTTTATTTGCAAATTCCTGCGAGATCACTTCAACGTCTTCCGAAATGATTTTATTGCGCGCGAGCGGCGCTTTTGTTTCCGTTCCGATGAACATCGCGAGCTTATCCAATTCTTTCATTTCGCCGACGGCGGTAATGATATCGTTTTCTTCCAAAACAAAATCCGCAACGGCCGTTTTTTCCTTTCCTCCTCGCCTGACGCGGGAAAGATTGACCTCTGCGATTTGATGCAAGTGGATAGCTTCAATGGTTTTTCCAAAAATCGCTTTGTTTTCAACGCGAAATTGCCGTACGGAAAGTTCGCGATGAGCCGATTTTTGCATTTTTTCCCACTCTTCTTCTTCCTCCTCCGGTTTACGGCGAAGCATCCACGGAAGAAACTGCACAAAAAGCACGGTGGCGACAACGGAAAACGGATAGGCGATACCATAGCCGGCGGTTACAACCGATCCGTCGCCCGGATTGTTTTTTTCAGCCATATCCACCGCCACGGCGAGAGATTGAGTGCTCGTCATCGCCCCGGAAAACATGCCGATGGCGAGATTGTCGGGAATATGAAAAAAGAAAGCGAGCGAAACGGTGGCAATAATTCCCGCCATAATGGCAACAAACGCGGTCATGGCGAATTTCCAGCCGTCTTTTCTGAACACTTTAAAAAAATGCGGGCCGACTTGAATGCTGATCGCGTATACAAAAAGCACAAGTCCGAGATCGCTTACCTCCTTCGGCATGGTAAATCCGAAATGCCCGAAAACGAGAGCGACAAGAAAAATCGCACCCGATCCAAGCGAAATGTTTTTCACCGAAATTTTTCCGAGATATGTCCCCAGAAGAATAATGGCGAAGAAAATGAGAAGCGAGTTGGCAAGAATGTAGGGGGGCATGGTTTTTTAAGTTTTTAATTATGTCCGTGTTTTTATACCGCCGCCGAAAAAAATTTTACGCTTCTCTCTTCTTCAATTTAAGAAATTCCAAGGCTCCCCAGAGTCCGCCGATATCCTGCAATTCAGCCTTTTTTATCGGAGGTATCTCATCGCAAATCTTCAATATGTGCCGAAGATATTTTTCCGTTGTCGGAATGGGTATGCCGATCTCCTTCATCATTGACCCGCCGATAACCACCACATCGGGCGACCACATCACGATGACGTTATTCAAAAAATGAGCTAAAATATGAGCTTTTCCATCCCAAAACATCGGGTCGGTCGTTTCGTAGGGTTTTTTCCCCGTTGCCATTTCCACCGAATACCCCGTAAGAAAATCGGAAGCGTAGCATCCCTCGTCCTCCAAAGAAAGCACCTGCCACCCCGGTTCAAATCCAAGCGCATTTCTGTCAATTTTTCCGTCAACAATGCGAGCGCCCCCAAGTCCTGTTGAAACGGTAATATACGCCACGATGTCGGAATTTTTTCCGGCGCCATACACCGCCTCCCCGAGACCGACGAGCGCGGAGTCGTTCTCAAGCAGTACCTTCGCATTAAGAGCGGCGGAAAGGTCATCGCGAAAAGGTTTGCCGCCCCATCCCGGAAATGGCCGCCCTTCCCAACCGGGCGTATTCACTCTTTCTATGATGGCGTCTTTTTCTTTATTGAGAGGTCCGCCGATACCGCCCGCAACAAGTTCAATTTCGCTTCCTTTTGCTATTTCTCTCGCCGTTTCCGCGATGAGCTTGATTGTGTTCTCGTAATCTTTCGGCGTATCAAAAATCCTCGGCTCAATGAACGACTCAAAGCTCGTAGAACCCGCGACTCTTATTTTTGTTTTACCGAGATCAAAAAGTATGTGCATGATTATATTATAATAGAAAAATAGAAAAATAAAAAGATTAAAAACGGCACATTCGTTATTTTTCTATTTTTCTATTTTCTTATTTTTCTATTCGTTTTGGTGTTTTCTATTTTCTTAGTAATTCACGCGCCGCCGCTTTATAGCTTTCCACTTCCGGCTGGTCAAACGGGTCAACGTCCCAGAGTTTCCCCAAAAGCACGGTTTCCATCATCTTCATCATGAAATACTGCCCGAGATAATATTCGTTTATTTGGGGGAAAACGGTTTCAATGAACGGAAAAATATTTTCTTTGTATGTTGCCATCGTTCCGCCGAGAATGGATGATACGATCTTTTGAAAATCTTTTCCGACGATATCGGGGACGAGCGATTCAAACGGCGAAAAGACCGGAACGGCGATGAGATCCGCCTCCGCGCCTGTCGCATAAACAAAATTGGTGAATTTGTCTTTCGGACCTCCCAAATAGAGTTGAGCCATGGAGTGCAAATCCGTCGTCCCTATGGATACGATCGGCGTCATGCCGGCATATACCGAATTTCCTTTTTTATCATATTTTTTACCGAGACTCTCCGCAAGAAGCTGTCTTCCCCACTTTCCCACCGATTCCATTTCGGGCTGAAAGAAGAAACTGTTGTAAATGCTTAATTTCTTTTTATGAGCGAGCATGTCTATTGCGGCGCACAAAAGAGCCGGATTTTCGCTTTGATGAGAGGAGAGCAATGCGCTCCGAATCGCGACGGCTCCGGACAAAAATTCCGAAACATTGATTCCCGCGAGACGCAGAGGGAAAATGCCTGCCGGAGTAAAAATGGAATATCTTCCGCCGATCTTTTTGGGAATCGGGAGTACATTCATGCCTTTCGTGCGGGCAAGCTTCCAAAGCGGCGATTTTTCATCGGTGGTTATTACCGTTCGGGAAACGGCTTCTTTTTCACCGAATTTGGAAGAAATAGCGTCAAATAAAACCATGGCGTTCGCTATCGTTTCCACGGTAGTTCCCGATTTGGTAATGACATTCAAAACGATTTCCTTGGATTCGTGAATGTTTTCATCAATGATTTTCTTCAAAACTTCCATTTCCCGGGAATTATTCGTATCCGAAAAAAGAATCTTCGGATGGCGGGAATGCAACATGTCAAACTTCGGGAAAATGGCATCGTAAACGGCGGCCGCGCCGAGATTTGACCCTCCGATGCCGACAACGATGACATATTTCAAAGGATTTCCGGAAAACAATCCGGCGATATTCGTCGTTTTTTGAAAAAGATCTTTATCGCTTGGAAGCGACAAAAACGATTCCGGAACTTCATAGTCCGCACTTTCCGCGAGGCTTTTAAGAGAACCGAGATACACGGAAAGAGTGGATGCCACCGCGTCAATTTCGTCTTCCGAAAAACGCGCGGTTTCTTTGTATTTGATGATGATGTTATCTGTTGACATACATTTTTTAAATAGAAAGATAAGAAAATAGAAAAATAGAAAGATTAACGATAGCGTAATTTTTTATTTTTTTATCTTATTATTTTTCTATTTTATTATTTTATTATTTTTTTATTTCGTTATATTCCCGCCGAATTGATAAGTTCAATAAACGCACCTTCTTTTTCCGTGGTGATGGCTTGAAAAAAATGAGTCATGTTGTTGTCATAAGACGTATCAGAAATAAAATGTTCCTTGGCATAGGCAAGATGTTCTTTCGTAAAAACCTCATTGCTTTTCATTCCAAAATAATTTTTCAACTGCGACATTCTTTCAGCAATTTCCATCGGCATTCTCAAATATCCCTCACATATTAAACGAGCGTCTTTCTCTTCCATCAGTTTTCCTTTTCGCTCGGTTCGTATAAAGTTTTCTTTTATTTTTTCATATTCATCATGGTAATCAATCTTTGAAAAATCAAAAGCGTTTCTAAATCTCGCGTCCGCTCCTTCCCAATTCCGATGATATCTTCGCAAAAGACCTTTTTTCCGCGATTGGACAAAATTGTAAGTTCTAAGCACATGCCCTTTTTCGTGGGACTCGGTAAAATTTCGCATTTTTTCCGTAAATTTTTCACCGGTACTTGGATAAATCGCTTTCAAATCCACAAATTCTCTTCCTCCAACGACTTCATCTTCTAAACGCGAACCTTTTCCGCTAAAATTAATCGGGGTATATTGTTCCACCATCTGCAAATCTTCGTCAAAATCTTTTTCAATTTCTTCTCGTTTTCTTGGGACATAATATCTCGTAAAATTTGTCTGCTTATCATCTTTAATAAAACATTCCCTGCTTTCATCTGCAGGATTTTTCCCCACGGGGCTGTCTTTTTCCGACTGTTCAATTTCATAAAGTATGTCTATAATCTGCTTCCGTATCTCCGGATTCCGCAATCGCTCGCACATCAAATTCGTCCACGAACCTTCAAAGTTCGCCTGCTGTTCAATCGGCAGTTCCGACCGCCGTTTTTCGATTGAAGATAACTTTTCTTGCATATTTTTTCGTCACCGTCGCACTTTTTTCTATTCTCCATTGTCTATTTTCTATTCTCGTCTAAACGCCATCGCTTCCGCAATTCGCGAGAGCGCTATGATATACGCGGCATTTCTCAGAGTTGTTTTTTTCTCCGATCCGGTCTTCCACACCTCGTCAAAAGCTCCGCGCATTATTTTTTCAAGCTTTTCCAGCACTTCTTTCTCCTCCCAGTAATAACCGTAAGCGTTTTGGACTTGTTCAAAATATGACACGACCACGCCGCCCGCGTTGGTAAGAATATCGGGAAGAACCGCAATGTTGTTTTTTGCGAACACCGCGTCGGCTTCGGGGGTTACCGGACCGTTCGCAAGTTCCGCCACCAATTTCGTCTTAAGCGTTTTGGCATCATTTTCCGTGATGGAATTTTCAAGCGCCGCCGGAATGAAGATGTCCGCTTTTTCCGCGAACTGTTCAGCGGGGGCAATGTCTTTCGCTTTCGGGAAACCGGAAAGCATGCCTTTTTCGTCTTTGTATTTGGCAACGTCGGTTATCTTCAAACCTTTTTTGTTCAGTATCGCTCCTTTTGAATCGGAAACGGAAATAATTGTATACCCCGCTTTTTCCATAATGAGCGCGATGTTCCGCCCCGCATTCCCGAATCCCTGAATCGCCACGGTCGCGCCTTTTTTAATTCCGAGTTTTTTTGCGGCGGAATCAATGACATAAAATCCGCCTTGCGCCGTAGCGTACGAACGCGCCTTGGAACCTCCGAGGGCAAGCGGTTTGCCCGTGATGACTCCCGCTTCGTGGTGTCCGCGGATGGTTTCATATTCGTCAAGCATCCAACTCATAATCCGTCCGTCCGTATTCACATCCGGCGCCGGAATGTCTATGCGATCCCCGATTATCGGCGCAATGGCGCGAATGTACCCGCGCGACAGTCTTTCCAGTTCGCCCGAGGAAAGTTCTTTCGGGTTCACAATGATGCCGCCTTTTCCTCCGCCGAGCGGTATATCAACCACCGCGCATTTAAACGCCATCCAAGCGGAAAGCGCTTTCACTTCTCCTTCGTTTACATTTTGATGGAAACGGATGCCTCCTTTGAACGGTCCGCGCGCATCGTTGTATTGCGAACGATAGCCTTTAAAAATCCGCGTTTCGCCCGTATCCATGATAACCGGAATGTTCACTTCCAAAAAACGCCGCACCGCCGACAATTGGCGATATATATTTTCCGAAATATTCAAAAACCGCCGCGTTTCTTCAATTTGTTTTAAAACCTTGTCAAATTCATTTTGCATGTTCGTAATAGCACGGTTAGTAATCGCTCTTTCAAGCGAATCTTAATTATATCAAAAATGTAAAAGGAGGAAAACCGCTTTTTTCCTTTCATAAACCCTCTTCAACCGCGCATTAATCGGTTTCCTCATCATCGTGAGTATCCGCTTGCCGATTGCGATCCACGATAAGATTGGATGCTTTCCAAATGCCGAGTTCTTCAATTTTTTCAAGATACGCGATAACCGCGAGCACATATTCGGAATGGCTCCATGTAAGCGGGGCGGCCGATATTTGTTCTTTATTGTAAGGATTTATCTGTTCCGACAGAACTCCCGTGGGAAGGGCCATTCCCGCCACCCAATCAAACCACTGTTTCACCCGATCAAAATCTTTTTCATTTTTCGCGGTCGCGATGTAATATTGAACGAGCCAGAGGGTTGAAACGAACCACGGATTTCCCGGAACGTCGTGTCCGATGCGATAATAATTATCCCCCTCATATCTGGCGATTCCGCCCGAATATCTCGCACAGAAAAGGCGTTCCTCGGTAATTCCAAACGCTCTTTTAAGAAGAGGGTCTTCCGCGGAAAGCACGCCGAAACGAAATACTCCGTAAGCGCTTGAAACATCCAATGTGTCGTCGTTGATATTTTTTCCCAGAGAGCGATTGAAAAGTTTTCTGAATGTTCCCGATTCCTGATCGTATAAATGTTTCAATATTCCAATCTTTATTTCTTCCGCGACCGCCTTGTATTTTTTCTCATGTTCGTGTTTTCCGAGCAATCTGGAGAAATTCGCCGCCGCATTAAGCGCTCCGTATACCGATGCGCAGGTAAACGTGGAAACCCCGAGTTTTTCTTCCCAAAGGTCATAACTGCGCTTCGGAAGTCCCGTTTCTTTATCGCGGTATATGGACATGAAGTTCGCCGCCTTCTGAATGAAAGAATTGTAAATTTCTTCCACAAACTCAAGATCTTTGGTGAGCTTGTAGTGTTCCCATAACGCAAAAAGCACGAGCGCCGTTTCATCCTCTTGAATCGGAAGCTGTACTTCCCCTTCTTTTGTTACCCACGGATGCCAAGAGCTTCCGAGCGCGCCGTCGGGACGGTACTTATGCATAAAAAACCCTTCGTCCGTGAGCGCGTTGTTGCAAAACGTAAAAAACTTTCTCGCAATATACGAGTCGCCGGATCGGTCAAGCGCCATGATGGTGAACGCTCCGTCTCTCGGCCACATATAGCTGTACGTATCGCGCCCATATTGAAGCATGTCCGAATCTCCGGATGCGATAACCGCGCCGCTTGAATCAACATGCGAACGGATGATGAAAAGCGATCTCTTGAAAAGATCCACCATGGGAGCGGAGAGTCCGTAAAAACTGAAGTTTTCCCGATTGACCCACGCCGTCCAAAAATCTTTGGTGGTCTGCACCAAATGTTCGGGAGATTTTTCAAGAACATAATTATTGAGGTCAAACACTTCGGGAATGCTCTTGCCGGCAACAACCCAATAATAAAGAATTTGCTCTTCCTGAGAAGACAACGCCAAGTGAAAAGCAATGACGGAATCGGTGAGTCCGTGTTCTATCGGATTTTTGGAAAGCATGCCGTCTTCCGCATCGCGGTAGCTTCCGTCTTTTCCTTCCATTTTATAAATGCCGACCGTGTAATCATCAATACCGTCGGTGCTCGTAAGACCGTTTGTGAGAAAAACCCGTCTGCCCTCGTAATGAATGATGGAATGGCTGAACGGATCATAATAACCGGTATCCTGCCGTCCCGACTGATAAATATTCCATTCTTGGCAAAAAAAGATTTTTACCGTTGTTTTTCTCGGATTGTCATTCCTGACGGTAACCCTCCGAAGAAAAATATTTTTCTCGTTGTATACCGCATCGTTAAAGAGCAAAGAAATGCCAAGATTTTTATTTTTGGCGACGATATAGCTCACGTGAGTTTCCGGCATGCACCGGACATCAACCTGCCAATCGGAGCCGGAAATCCAGCTCATCGCTCCATCCACAAAAACCCCGATGCGGTGCAGAGAGTCTCTCCCGATATGATCTTCCATCCCCACGTGAGGATAGTACAAGTCATTCACTTGTCCGTGCTTGTCAAAACAAACAAGCATATTCCCGTT
>JBAYGK010000026.1:0-11013 GCA_041666665.1 Minisyncoccota bacterium | reverse complement strand
TTTTCCTCCACCTCTTTAAAAGTTTCGGGCATTATCGCGGGGATGATTTCCAACATAGATGTATTATTTATTCTTTGTTTTTATATTTTATTTTTCTTTTTGCCAAATGCTTGTGATCTAAAAATTTCAAATTTCCAATATCCAATTTCCAATAAAATGTCCGATTTCTAAATTTTTAAAACGTTTTTGACATTTGAAATTTTGATTTTTGTTGGAAATTGGATATTGGTAATTGGAAATTCTATTTTTTTTGCAAATCCCGCTCAATTTTCGCAATCTTCTCTATCCTTCTTTGGTGTCTTTCTTCTCCCGAAAACGGCGTATCCAGCCATTCGCGGACGGCCCGCTTGGCGGTTTCTTCGCTTATAAATCGCGCACCGAGAGAAAGAATGTTGGAATCGTTGTGACTGCGCGTGAGGAAAATCTCGTCGGGAACTTCGCTTCCGTCTTTCGGTTCGTATTGTCCGTTAAACACGACCGCGCGGATATGCGGAAATTTGTTGGCAACGATTGCCTCGCCCTGCCCGGACCCGCCGAGAATTATTCCGCGAACATCGGCGGAATTTGCAGCCGAAACTTCTTTCGCCGCTTCCGCGATAAAATCGGGGTAGTCATCGTTATCGTCAAGAGTAAATGACCCTTTGTCTATTACTTCGTGCCCCATTTCGCGCAAAAACGGTACAAGCTTTTCCTTGAGTTCAAACCCTGCGTGATCGGTGGCGATAAATATTTTCATATGCTTGACAAATGTTTAAATTTAAGATATGATAATTTGAGTACGCTTTTGTACTACAATACGAGGACGATATCATGTCGAAGGTAAGAATTGCTCTTTATATTTGTATCCCTATTTTAATTGGAATTTACATTTATTATCTCATAAATGGGGGGATATTTGAAAAAATAGGTTCAACCGTCGGTGTTGCATTATACGGTCATGTTCTGTATAAAATGTTAAAACAACCGACAAAGTTTTAATCAATTCCTGATAGGGCATGCCTTCAACGGTATGCCCTTTTTTATTTGTCGTCGGGCTTTGTCGCCGGACTGGGTTGTAACCCCGTCCGGAATGTTTGTGTTTTACTCAAAACTCGTTGTCAAAAACAAACTTTGTTAAGCATTTCAAACGTTTCGGTACAGGGTACAACCCCGTACCGGCGACAATGTTTCGGTAGCTTTTTACTTTTTACTTTCAACTTTCTACTTAATGAAACTCGCCATCTTCACCACATGCTCCAAGAGCGCACTCGTATACCCCATTTCGTTGTCGTACCATGCGCATACTTTTACGAGATTTCCGTCAACGACTTTGGTGAGCCCGAGGTCAACGATGGAGGCGATACGCTGTCCGATAATGTCGGAAGAAACAAGCTGGTCTTCGGTTACGGAAAACACCTTGTTCCATCGCTCGCTCTTCGCCGCTTCTTTCAGAATGGAATTTATTTCCGCCACTGTTGTATTCCGCTTCGCGAGGAAGGTAACATCCGACATGGAACCGGTAATGACGGGGATGCGGAAAGCGAGACCGTCAAATTTGCCTTTGAGCTCGGTGATGACTTCGGTTACGGCGATTGCGGCGCCCGTCGTTGAAGGAACGATATTCTGCGCACCAGCGCGTCCCCGGCGGAAATCTTTCGCATCGGGAGAGTCAACGAGCTTTTGCGTTCCGGTATAGGCGTGGATGGTTGAGAGCATCGCTTTTTCAATGCCGATTGTTTCATGGAGAATTTGAATGACCGGACTGACGGAATTGGTCGTGCAGGAAGCGTTGGAAGAAATTTGGCACGCCGCAAATTTTTCTTCATTGATACCCGAGAGAATGGAAGCGCCGACGATTCCTTCCGGCGGAGTTCCTTTTACCGGAGATGTGACGACAACCCTTTTCGCGCCCGCGTCCAAATGGAATTTCGCTTTTTCATACGATTCAAAAAATCCCGTCGCTTCTATCACGAGCCCTATGCCGAGTTCGCCCCACGGCAATTTTGCCGGATCTTTCTCGCTGAACATTTGAATTTCCTTTCCGTTCACGACGAGATATTTCTTCCCGTCGGATTCTTTTATTGATATTTCAAAAGGACTTCTTCCGTACGCCGTATCATATTTCATCAGATAAGCGATATTGACGATGTCGCCGAGATCGTTTGCCGCGACGATGTCAAATTCGGGACGTTCCAGCGCAAGACCGATAAATGCCCGACCAATGCGCCCCATGCCGTTTATTGCGATTTTTGTTGCCATATATTTTTTGTTTAAAAGCGAATAATGACTCGTTCCATTATATCAAAATAAAGAGGTTGAGGAAACGGAAAAAGGATGCCTGATGTGCCGAAAAAAGGGTAACGATTTCGTTACCCTTTTTCTTCATATTATTTCCGCTCCATTTTCTCCACAACCAGCATAATATCCGCGCCAATCTGTTTGTAACATCCGGGAACGGGTTCTGAAAAACCTTCTCCTGAAAGCATAACCTCTTCACCGAGATTTACATTTGACGGCTTTTCAAAAACTTTAACGTATCCGTCTTTTTTTAAGGCATCCACAGCTTCTTCATGAATAATGATTTCTTGCGGTTTTTTACTCTCAATTCCGGCGGTTTCTCCTTTTTCCATATTTTTTTATTTTTATATTAATAATAAGCATACATTATTTTTTTAATTCCGTTTCAAAAAGTTTTTTGAGCATTTGCGGGTTCGCGCTTCCTTTGCTTGCTTTCATTCCCTGACCTACCAAGAACATGATGCTCGCTTCTTTTCCAGCGCGGTATTCGTTGGTTGCTTTTTCGTTTTCGGCGATTATTTTTTGAACCATCGCAATCAACTCACCCTCATCGTTTTTTTGGATCAGTCCTTTTTCTTCGGCGATTTTTTGCGGATCGCCTCCTTTCTCAAACAGAATCACGAGAACATCTTTCGCACCGCGCGAAGAAAGCTTCCCTTCTTTTATCATTAGAATCATTTTAACAAATGTGTCTGCTAAAATTTCGTGATTATCGGATAACGACGGCATAACTTCCATAAAACCGACAACATCTGAAGTTATATAGTTTGAAGCCAGTTGAATGGTCTCTTTGTCGCCGGAAAGTTTTTTTGCCACCGCTTCAAAGAAATCTCCGAGACCGGGCTTTGTGTCAAAAATATACATCTCCCGGTCTTCTTCTTTGACGCCGTATTCTTTGTCAAAACGCGCGCGCTTTTGCTCAGGCAATTCGGGAAGTTCAGGATTTAAAAATTCCGGCAGTTCGCTCAATTTCAATTTCGGAAGATCCGGTTCGGGAAAATACCGGTAATCGTGGGCGTTTTCTTTGCTTCTTTGCGAATAGGTTTCCTGTTTCGCTTCGTTCCATCCGCGCGTTTCCTGAACGACTTTTTCGCCGTTCTCCAGAAGTTCAATATGGCGCGCCACTTCATAGGCAATCGCTTTCTCCACCGTGCGGAAAGAGTTTAAATTTTTAACCTCGCATTTCGTTCCGAACACGTCCGTTTTTGAAACGGAGATATTCGCTTCCACCCTCATCTCCCCTTTTTCCATATTCGCGTATGAAACGCCGAGATAGCGAAGGAGAAGCTGAAGTTCACGGGCAAAAGTAACCGCCTGTTCCGCGCTTCCTATAACCGGCTCCGTCACGAGTTCCATCAAAGGCACGCCGGCGCGATTGAAATCAACGAGGGAGTAATCGCCCTTTTCATGAGACGAACGGGCGGTATCTTCTTCCAGATGCACGCGGGTTATTTTCACTCCCGCAAGTTCTCCCCCCGACACGAGCGGATATTTATATTGGCTTATCTGATAGCCCTTCGGGATGTCGGGATAAAAATAATTCTTGCGGTCAAATTCCGTGAAATCGGCAAGTTGCGCGCCGAGAGCTTTCCCTACTTTGAGCACGTGCTTTACCGCCTCTTTATTGATGACGGGAAGCGTTCCGGGATATCCCATGCAAACGGGACAAATGTTAACATTCGGCCGTTTTTCTTCCGGGTCATTCTTTGAATTGCAGAACATCTTCGTCTGCGTGCGAAGTTCCGCGTGAATTTCCAAACCGATTGTTGTTTTGTATTCCATAACACCGATATTACCACGAAAAAGAGCGAAATCCAAGAAAAAAACCGCCGCGAAATCATCGGACGGTTTTTTAAAATCATTAAGACTTGCCTTTGTGAAAGATTTTTTACAAAGCGGTGAACCACATGACAGCGGACTCCATGACATCATCGGTCGTATCTTGATTAAATACACCGTCACCGTTATCCGTATAAATGGTGGCAAAAAGCTCGTCTCCCGACGCAACCGGCGCGGAGAGAAGAATCGCTTTATTGGAATACAGCGCAGGCGCCAAAAGAGGGCTTACCGAAACTACGTTGCCGGTCGCCTCGTTGGAAACAACGACAAAGCCCGTCTGCTTAAGCGCCATGGAGAGAACGGCTATGCGATCCGTTATTTTTTGATCAATAATGAACAAGTGTTCTTTTCCGTCATACGCAACAGGGGCCGTACTCTGATACCGCGTCACGGGGCGCTTCGGCATAACAACGGCGTTAAGGAGAAGCGTCAAAACAAAAAGCCCGACGATAACGATAACGGGGACCGTAAAATCATAATCTTTGTTTTCCTTTTTTTTCATATAAACAAAATACTTAGGAGTAATGCTTTATGTCTTTATTATACGCGAAGAATAAAAAATGGAATAGTGGAAAACTTTTTTGGAAAACAGTCAAAAAAGAAGGGTAAAAAAACATTTAAAAAACCACGGCAAAAGCAAACATGCCCGCATAATGATTACCGCCCGAAAACCGTTGTGAAAGCGTGGATTCCGGCACTTTTTTTCTTTTTACTGGACAAAATTATCTTAATATGTTAATATAAATATGAATAAAGATTTTAGAACATTGAAAACGCAAAAGGGGGCGTTTAAAAAATTTACTCACGACTTTCCTCACGAGGAGGAGTTATGTCACATAGCAAACATGGCAGGATAAAAGTTACAGAGGAATACAAAAAAACGATGGTTCTTGATACGAACGGACTCATGGATGACACGGCGGCCATTTTCCGATTCGGAGAATATGATGTTTTCATTCCTTCCGTGGTGATTGACGAACTTGATCACAACAAAAGAGATAAAATGGACGGAAAAAATATCCGAGAAACCATTTCTCTTTTTGCTCAACTCATCCGAGGCAAAACGAAGGAAGAAATAAAAAAAGGATTTCCTCTTTCTCCCCTCTTTTTTTCCGTTTTGTCCTCCATTTCAGACGAGTTGAAAAAGGAGAACATTCCTGAAAAAAAGAAAGCTTTGGAACAAAGAAAGGATGAATTGCTGAAGAAAGTGAAAACAATACCCACCGGTCTTCTTTTTTTTCAAACGCAACCGCCGGAAAAAACATCGTTGCTTTTTACCGGAGACGAGGGTGATGACAAAATATTGTCGGTAATCCTTGATTTGAAAGAAAAGGGAAAAAATATCATTTTCGTTACAAATGATGAAGCTTTTCAAATCAAAGCCTCCATTGAAGGCATTTTGGTCAAATCTTTTGAAGGAGAAAATCACGGCGCGAAAAAACGGCCGTGGAAAAGGGGTTATCAAGACCACCTTTCGCGACGGCACCGTCCATATTGGGGCGGTAAAAAAAACAAGGGCGCGATAGTTCATTCCAAATAATTTACGATTTCACATATCAAACCGCCGCAGATTTTCCTGCGGCGGTATTTTTTATCAACAGCGATTAAAAGTACGGGCGTCTTCTTTTTTCTTCCTCCTCGGCTTCTTTTTTTTGCCGTTCCCATTCGGCGACAACCGCCATTTCTTTTTCAATTTCAAGCAAACGGTCATACTTTGCCGCTCTTTCCGGCTGGGTGTGCGCTCCGGCTTTTATGGCGTAAGCGCCGACCCCCGCCGCGAGATCCGAAATAAAAGAATCCATGGTTTCTCCCGACCGATGCGAAACGATAACTTTCCATCCGAATTTTCTCGCTTCTCGTATCGCTTCCAATGTTTCAAATATGGTTCCTATTTGATTCGGTTTTATAATAATCGCATTTACCACGCCTCTCGTGCCAAGTTTTTTTATCGTGAGCGGATTGGTCGTTGTCAGATCGTCGCCGACGATAAGCACTGATTCCCCCATCCACCGGAGGGCATTTGCAAACCCCCCGAAATCTTTTTCCTCAAAAGGATCTTCAATGCTCCGCAAATTGAATTTCTCCACAAGCGATTTATAGGTCATAAAAAGTTCTCCCGAACTCAACGATTGTCCGAGGACTTCATATTTCCCGTTCTTGAAAAATTCAGAAGCCGCCGCATCTATGGCGATAAAAATATCCTCCTCTCCTTTGATGCATTCGGTCAAAATTTCAAAAGGTTTTTCAAGATTTTCAAGTCTCGGAGCGAATCCTCCCTCGTCCCCCATATAATAACTTATGCGCTCGGCATCAAGTTTTTCCTTCACTTTTTGAAAAACGGCTTTTGCTTTTTCGTTGGCGGCGGCGAGCGTACTTCCTCCGACCGCTAAAATATACTCCTGAAAAGGCAGGCAAAAATCGGCGTGCGCTCCGCCGTTTAACGTGTTCATGTACAGCCGCGGTTTGCCCGGTTCAAAATGTCCTTTTTTGGAAATAAACTGCCACAGAGGCAAACCTCTCGTTTTTGCCTCAAGGCGAGCCATCGCCATACTCACGCCGAGCATGGCGTTCGCGCCGATGTGGCTTTTGTTTGCGGTAATATCCAAAGAGAGCATCAAGTGGTCTACCTCCTCGGAATCAATCGTCCGCCCGGTGATTTTCGGAGCGATTATTTTCTCAATGTTTTCAATCACCTTAAGAACGCCGCCGTCGGCATCGCGTATTTCAAACGCTTCGTTTGAACCGGTGCTTTTCCCTGACGGCACCGCCGCTTTCGCGCTCATTCCGTCATTGTCGGAAGTGATTTCAACTTCAATGGTTGATATTCCGCGCGAATCAAGTATCCGCCGCGCGACGCATTTTGTTATGGTTGGTTGATTGTCTTTCATAAGAATATGAATTTTTATTTCTTTATCATTATATCACAAAAATATACCAATATACGAATGGGTACCAATATACTAATGAATACGAATGCGACGACGAAAAAATGTTTGACAAAAAAATGATCCGGACTGGAAACAATCCGGTTTTTCTATTCGCAAAAAACCCCCGGCATGCCGGGGGTTTTTACGTCGTCCGTATTCTATTCTCAATTTTTCCCGCTCGTAAGCGGGACCCCGCCATACTGGCGCAGTACACCTTTTGGATATTTTGCTTCTCCGCCAACTGGCGGATCGCAAAATATCTCAAGAAGGTTTTACGGAATGGGTCCCTGCCCATTCCTCACCCGCGGGCGGTGGCAATTCTCAATTTTCTATTGTCGTCCTTGTGCGTCCTCCTCCTTTTTCACTTCAAATGTCATCGGAACCACCGAATCGGAATTCAACGAAACCGAGTCAATGTTTTGACTAATGAGAAATCTCAAGAAATCGGGATAATCGGACGGCGCCTGTCCGCAGAAACCGATATATTTGCCGCGGCGATGGCATGCTTCAATCGCCATAGTGATAAGCGTTTTCACCGATTTGTCGTTCTCGTTGGAAATGGCGGCGATCACGGCGTTGTCGCGGTCCATACCGAGCGTAAGCTGAGCCAAGTCGTTGGAACCGATGGAAAATCCGTCAAAAATGTCAAGGAAGTCGTCGGCACGCAGAACGTTCGTCGGAATCTCGCACATAACGTAAATCTTCAAATCTTTCTCGCCTTGAGTCAATCCGAAATTCTTCATGATGTCAACGACATCCTGCCCTTCTTTCGGGGTTCGGCAAAACGGTATCATCGTCTGCACATTCTCAAGACCGAATTTTTCGCGCACCCGCTTGATCGCCAAGCACTCAAGTTCAAACGCTTCGGCGAAATTCGGGTGTGCGTAACGCGAAGCCCCGCGCCATCCTATCATCGGATTCTCTTCTTCCGGTTCAAAGTTCTCTCCCCCGAGAAGCTGGCGATATTCATTCGTCTTGAAATCGGAGAAGCGGACGATTACCTGATACGGATAAAATGCCGCGCCGATCTGCGCGATTCCCTCGGCGAGTTTTTCAATATAAAATTCTTTTTTGTCAGGATATCCGGCGGTGATCTTCTCAATCTTCGCTTTCAGTTTCTGGTCTTTGATCTCTTTGAAATGGATGAGCGCCATCGGGTGAACTTGAATGTGAGAAATGATGATGAATTCCTCGCGGGCGAGTCCAACGCCTTTATGCGGCAGGAATGAATGCCCGAAAGCGCCTTCGGGAGAACCGACATTCAAACAAATTTTTGTTTTGACTTCCGGGATATTGCCGAGATCAAAAGTTTTTTTATCAAAAGCGACTTCCCCTTTGTAGATGCGACCGATATCGCCGAGAGATGCGTCAACGGTAATGATGTCGCCCGTTTTTACTTTTGAGAGCACCCCTTCCGCGCCGACAACCGCCGGAATTCCGAGTTCGCGGGACACGATGGCCGCATGCGAGGTGCGCCCGCCTTTTTCTGTCACGATCGCTTTCGCTATTTTCATGATCGGTTCCCAATCCGGGTCGGTAATTTTCGTGATGAGAATTTCGCCTTCTTTAAAATCCGTGAGTTTTGCCGTTGAAAGAATAACATGGGCTTTGCCGGTAACAATCTTCTTTCCGACGGAAACGCCTTGCGCGACGTGGGGCTTCTTTTCGGTCAACGTATACTCTTCCATTATGAATCCTTTCTTTTCCGCCTGAACGGTTTCCGGTCTCGCCTGTACTATATAGAGTTCATTCTTAACGCCGTCTTTCGCCCACTCAATATCCATCGGCATCGGATGTCCAACGCGCTCCGAATAATGCTTTTCAATCGCCATGCCCCATTTGGAAAGCTCAAGAATTTCTTCATCCGAAAGGGAGAATTTTTTGCGGTCGGCTTCGGGAACGGAAATTTCTTTGACGGGACGGCTTCCCGATGTGGAATAAATCATTTTTACCGCTTTTCCGCCGAGCGATTTTTTGATTATGGCGGAGTATCCTTTTTCAAGCGTCGGCTTGAATACGATGAATTCATCCGGAGTGACTTTTCCTTGCACAATCATTTCGCCCAAACCGTAGGAGGAATTGATCTCAACCACGTCGCGGAATCCCGTTTCCGTATCAAGCGTAAACATAACGCCCGACGCGCCTTTATCGGAACGAACCATCTTTTGAATACCGACGGAAAGAGCGATGGCCATGTGGTCAAACCCCTTATCAGCGCGATACGAAATGGCGCGGTCGGTAAAAAGGGACGCGATGGCTTTCCGAACCGCTTCCATAACATTTTTATCGCCGGAAATATTGAGGTAGGTTTCCATTTCGCCCGCAAAAGAAGCGCCGGGCAGATCTTCGGCCGTCGCGGATGAACGAACGGCGACATCCGTATTTTTTTCTCCCGAATCGGCGGAAAGTTTGTGATATCCCTCCAATATTTGCTGTTCCAGATCCGGCGGGAACGGCGCTTTCAAAATCATTTCACGGACTTTTTTTCCGCATTTTGCCAAATCCCGCAAATTTTTCGTATCCAATCCGTCAAGCGTGGCGGTGATTTTTTCCTGCAAACCGGAGTTTGCTACGAAGTAGCGGTAACCGGAAGCCGTCATCACGAGGGCGTTCGGTATGCGAATGCCTTGCGGAACAAGCGCATTCCACATTTCCCCCAAAGATGCGTTTTTCCCTCCGACGAATTTGACATCGTCATTGGTAATATCCGCCAGCCACAAAATATATTTCCCCTCTTTTTCATTCATATGTTTTTTCCGATAAAAAATAAACTTTTAATCAATAAAGAAATTATAACTCTTTAACAAAACGGAGAAAAGGGATAAACGAATAAAGATACCAATATACTCAAATACCAATAAAATACCAATATGCGAATTTATACGAATATACAAATGGCAACGAATACGCCGTTTCCGGATTCGTATTCATTCGTATATTGGTACCCATTCGTATATTGGTATCTCTATGACTTCAAAATGAAATATAAATCAGCCACGTTGGCGCCGGTAGACCCGGTATGAATGTGCCCGCCCGCTTGCCTGAAAAATTCAAAAGAATTGTTGTTTGCGAGAAAATCTTCCGTATTCAATCCCGCCGCTTTTGCGGATTCAAAAAGTTCCTTATCCCCCATTGCCCCGCTGGCCTCGCTGTAGTCTTTGCCGTCGGAAGATGCTCCGACAAGCACGGTTCCTTCTTTGAGATACGGAAGCCCGCCCAAAACAAATTCCTGATTTCTCCCTCCCAGCCCCGGATTCGCCGCGACATGAACGGTGGTTTCTCCTCCATACAAAAGACATGTTTTCGGGGGCAATTCTTTTTTCGCGAGTTCTTCGCCAAACTCGCGCGCTATTCCCTCCGTTCTATCGCTTTCAACTCTCGCGTCATATCCAAGTTCCGCCGCTTTTGTCGCCATGGCATCAAGCGCGATGACATTCGTAACAATCAGAAAATTTTTCACATTCGCAAAATATTTTTCATCTTTCGGCGTTTCTATCGTTTCAAGTTCCGGTAATCCGCACTCATGGCGAATATCGTATTTCGCAAGAATCGCTTCGGCTTCCTCTCTCGTGCTTGCATCGGGAACCGTCGGACCGGAAGCAATGGTGGCAATATCGTTTCCGGGCACATCCGAAAAAATAAGAGAAATTATTTTAGCGGGATACGCCATTTTTGCGAATGAACCGCCCTGAATATCGGAAAGGTGCTTGCGCACGATGTTGAGTTCGCGGATCGGCGCGCTTTTGTCCATAATCTTCCGAGTAACCGCCGTCAATTCCGCGGTTGTTATGTTGTGAGGCAAAGATAAAAGCGATGACCCTCCGCCGGAAATGACGGCAATAACCAAATCTTTTTCCGTAAGTCCCGACATCATGGCAACAACCTCTTTCACTGCGGAAACATTTTGTTCCGACGGATACGGATGCGTTCCTACAAACGAACGAAGTTTTTTAAACTCTCCCGGCTTTAC
>JBAYGK010000025.1:0-11123 GCA_041666665.1 Minisyncoccota bacterium | reverse complement strand
ATAACGAACGTTTTGGCGATTATTTTTTCAAAGGGCGCACTCATGAGGAAACTCCTTCCCGGTGTCGCATGGAGCGTGTGTGGATGGGACGGAAGAAGGAAAAACCTTTTTGGTCCGCTTCTGAAATAAGTATATCATGCTTTTAAAAATGACAATATGGAGAAAAAAGGTATATTTTGAGCTAAAAAAAGCCCCCCAACGCCAGTCGGGGGGCTTGGTCTTAAAAGACCGTTATTTTTTGTTTATTGAAAATTTTTAGCTCTCGCTATCAATTTTTCAAGGTTCTTTTCTTTCGGATTATGCGGCGTGCCTGTGTGAATGAGGCCCGCGGTGCATTGTTCGGCGGCTTTCACCACGTCCGCGAATGTTCCGGCTTTCGGATCAAGAATGACGGCTTTTCCGTCTCCTCTTTTTCCGAATATCTTTTTGTTGACCGCGAAACATTTTTCGCAGGAAGTGCAATCATCCGTATCAACCGCAACGGGTTTCCACGCACTGGCGTTTTCTTCCGTTTTTGGAATGGGAACTTCTTTTTCGGTTCCGGTATCAACCGACAGAGGTTCCAAGGCGATACCTTCTTCACCGATCAATCCCGCCAGTTTCGCCAGAAGTTTCGCCGCTTCTTCTTTTCGGATAGTTGCGGTTAATTCCTCAATGCTTGGGGAAGCATCCGCTTCGCCGATTCTCGCCAAGCTTTTCAGCAATCGCCAGTAATCGCGCCGTTCAATGGTTGAACGAACCATCGTTTGTGATGGAAGCGCGCGTATCAGATGTTGTTTTGCATCAACGGCAAGCACATAAGGAACAAGTCCTTCCCGTTCATCCGCCGGCATTTCAACATAGTCGGCAAGCGACACCAATTCCTTGGTCCACTTATCGGCTTTTTCTTTCTTGAAATGTTTCGCGAAACGACCTTCTTGAACCGCGAAGTCCGCAAATGTGAACGGCAATTCCATCTTTTCGGTTTCGTCGTATGCATTTTTGTACTTGAGCTCATAGGTCGGCCAATCCGCATCCAATGAGGGGTTTCCTTCCAAAGAAAGACATTCGCTCCACGCTTTTCCTCTGTTCGGATAAAACTTAATGAGAGGATACGCACGTGAATCCCGCGACGTTTTACTATGAGCGATCGATTGGTCGTCCGCAATAATATGTTCCGGAGGGCATGGGCAATAGATATTGAACAATGCCGGTCCGCGGTAATTCAATCCTTCAACGTAACCGCTTATCAAGTGGTTCGTGTCGGCAATACCGCCGGAGAACACATACGCGGTGCGATGAGCCATGGCTACCAGCGCCATTTCTTTCCGCATCTCTTCGTGTTTTCCGTCATACCGCGCACCATACGGACTCATGTCGGAAATTTGTCCGACAAAGCTTGAGGTACACGCTTGACCGCCGGTGTTGGAATAATATTGCGTATCCAGCACCAGAATTTTCACCGGTTTTCCGGTCATCAATGTGCGTGATACGTTTTGGAAACCGATATCATACATCGCGCCGTCGCCGCCGACCGCCACTACGGGAGGGCAGAGACGATATTCTTCTTCGGTGAATTTTTCCCAGTCAAAATACGTGAAATCGTATTTCTTTTCGTCGCTTTCTTCTTCCAGAATAAGTTCCGCGGTGCGAACGGCTTTAAAACCATCCGCCATTTTCGCCATGTGTCCTTCAAAAACTCCCATCGCCACGGATGATGCGTCTTGGAAAAGATTATTCGCCCAAGGGAACGGGTAAGGGTTGAATGGCCATGTTGCACCATAAACGGATGAACAGCCGGTGGCGTTGACGAACAGCATGTTCGCGCGCCCGTTGCCGGAGGTTCCGCAGGTGTATTTGAAAACAAGTTCTTTCAGTTTCGCGAGCGTATCTACCGCGCGTTCGTACCAAGCAAAATCTTCGGGACTCATCTTGTCAACCGTTTCCTGAAGCGTTGCCTCGCTGTGGAGCGACACAACACCCACGAAGTTGTTGATTTTTTTCTCAAGTTCCGAGGACAGCTCTTCCAAATGAAGAACGTGCGCTTTAACGCGTTCCTGCATGAGAGCGGTTATCGTCGCCGTGAACAAACGAAGCGGAGTTTTTTGTCCGCAACCCACGCACGCGCCGTCGCCGCAAACCATGGATGCTTGATTTTTTTTATCAAGCAGGATGGTTTCCAAAGCGCCGGCTCCTTCGTTCAAATCGCTGATGCGGCTGAACGCGGAATTGGTGGTCGGCAATTTTCTCCAATAATCATACTCTTTTTTGAGATGGGCGTTTCCTTCGTCCGTCGGAGTAACAGCCGCCAGATTTTCTTTCTCGCAGACCTCGGCGCACAGCATGCAACCTTTGCATTTGTACGGGTCAACGGTAAGCGAGAATAATCCGCCTTTTGCCGTCAGAGAAAATTTAAAATCTCCCATCGCTTCCAAGAAAAGAGCGCCTTGTTTTTTCAGGTCGGCTTTTTCTTCTTCCGAAGAATCCGATTTTGCAATTATTTGGTCAACCGCTTTTCGGAAAAGCATTGCAACGCTCGTTTCCTTCGCGCTATTTTTTGCAAACTCTCTGAAACTTTCCGCCAAAGACGGAAGATGTTTCTTCAAAAGTTTTACATCATGCCCCTTGTCTTCAAGCACGCCGACATTGGTCGCGCATACTTCTTCCACCGTATTGACCAATCCCAAAAGCGCCGTGTCGGGACAAGCGGTGTAACATTTTCCGCATTCATCGCAATTGGACGGTTCCCAGTCGGGGAACGCGGGACGAACGCCGCTTAAATCTTTGAAGTCGCCGCTACAAGGCGACATGGCGCTTAATGCGGCGAACGGATCAGCCAAGTTTTCGTTGCCTTTTCCGGTCAAATACAAATTGGCGGTTCTTTTTCCAAATTCTTGAGTACTCGTAATCGGATTTTTATTTTCCGGAGCATCTCGTACCGCCGGTGGGAGAACTGGTTCTTTTGGTTTTTCGGTTGTATCACTCATTGATTTGTACCTCGTTTTTCCTTTGTTTCTCTGTCGTAATTTTACTGAACATGAAAAAGCTTTCATTATCAGATAAATATCAAAGTACTCGTGTTTCTTCTTTTTTAAACTTCCTACCTGATATTACCTAAAATGTGAAGTTTGTCAATACCATATTGACAAATAGTTATTTTCTGTTACATTTTACACAGAGAAAACAAATCGGTTCTTTTCAATAATGATTTTACGGAAAACAGGAGGTAACGAATGGACATGGGAAATATTTTGATTGCCAGTGTTTTTATGCTGGTCGTGTTCGTTTTTCTCGGCATCGGCATGGCGTATCCCGCTCAAAAATTGCGGGTGGAAGAAGACCCGAGAATTGACGAAGTGAACAATCGCTTACCGCAAGCAAATTGCGGCGCATGCGGAAAAGCCGGATGCCGCGGTTTTGCGGAAGCGGTGGTCATGGGCGAACTTGATCCGGGCAAATGTACGGTTTCTTCTCCGGAAGTGAAATCCGGAATTGCGGAATACTTGGGCGTGACGGTTGAAGAACATGAAAAAATGACGGCGCGCCTTGCGTGCGCCGGAGGAACGAATGTCGCGCGCAACAAAGCGGATTTTAGCGGAATTGACACCTGCAGAAATGCCGCCCGTTCCGGCGGAGGCAAAGGATGCTCTTGGGGATGTTTGGGTCTCGGCGATTGCGCTCGCGCCTGCGATTTCGGCGCCATTACGATGAACGAATACGGTTTGCCCGTGGTGGATAGCGCAAAATGCACGGCCTGCAAAGAATGCGTAATCGCGTGTCCGAAGAAATTATTTTCCATCGTACCGGAAGCTCTTCCTCTTTGGGTGGCATGCAAAAATTTGCAAATGGGACAACCGGCAAAAGAAGAATGCAAGGTCGCTTGCACCGGATGCGGAAACTGCGTGACGGATGCGCCGAAAGGTCTCATTAAAATCGTTGACGGACTCGCCGTCATTGATTACGAATCGGGTCTTCCTCTTACGGAAAAACCGACGAAACAATGTCCGACCGGCGCCATCGTGTGGAAGAAATAAGTTCTTCAAGTTTTCAAAGTTCATCAAGTTCATCAAGTACGAACGATGAACGAACATAACAAAAGGGGCGACAAATTACGTCGCCCCTGTTTTTTATGCTCAAAAAGTGGAAATTCCGGAAGTTCGGAGTTATAATACTCTTATGAAAATAGAAAGTCTCGCATTTAAAAATAATGAAATAATACCGAAAAAATACACATGCGACGGATTAAATATCAACCCGCCGTTGGTTCTCAAAGACATTCCCGCCGATACCAAAACGCTCGCGCTTATCATGGAAGACCCCGATGTGCCGCATTCCATACGTTCCGATGGGATGTGGGATCACTGGATTATGTGGAATATTCCGCCGGAAACAAAAATCATTGCGGAAGGGGTTCCCCCGGCCGGAGTTTTTGGAACAAATACGGGCGGGACGCAAAAATATGCCCCACCATGCCCGCCCAACGGAACGCATCGTTATTTTTTCAAACTTTTTGCTCTTGATACGGAGCTTGCGCTTTCCGCAGGTGCGAACAAATCACAACTTCTCTCTTCCATGGAGAGGCATATTTTGGACGAAGCCGATCTTGTCGGAATATACGGCAGGAGATAAAAGAAAAGGGGCGGCACATAAGCCACCCCCCATTTTTTTGTTCTATTGTCCTTTCGTTCTATCGTTCTATTTGTTTAATCGTTCTATCGTTTTTCCCCGCACATATCTTTCATTCCGCACGACAGGCAGTTTTTTTCTTTCTCTTCGCAAATGCCGTCAAATTCAGAATGTTCTTTTTTGAATCGCCGCGAGAATTTTTGCACCTCCGTCCATCCCCACGCAACAAAGAAGAGAACCGCCCACGCAACGAAAAAGTTCGCCAAGAAGTGCGTCATATCAACCTCCGACCCCATAAAATCCTTGCATCATGAGCGATAAGAAACAGGCAATCATGAGCACGAGTGGCGTGCCTTTTACGATTACGGGGGAATTGGATAATTCCAATTGTTCCCTGATACCCGCCATAATAACCATCATGAGCAAGTATCCGCACCCGGTACCCAAACCAAACGCGGTACTTTCCATGTACGTATACGCTTTGGAGACCTGAACGATTGCAACGTACAAAACCAGGCAATTCGTGGTGATAAGAGCCAAAAAAATGCCGAATAATTTATGCATCGCCGGCATGAATTTTTTCATCACGATATCTATGATTTGCACCAATGACGCAATGACGGCGATGAACACGAGCAGACGCAAGTATTCAATGCCGAAATACACCAATGGAGAGTTAAGCGCGAAAGTAACTTGCTGGCTGAGAAAAGTGACGATGGTAACCGCCACGCCCATACAGAACGCTTCGGAAAATTTCTTGGTAACGCCGATAAACGAGCAAAGTCCCAAGAATAACATAACCAAAGGATTGTTCACCAGCACGGAGCTGATGAAGATGGAAATACTGCTACCCATGGCATCCTCCTTCTCCGCAATTCGCCGATGATTTATTTCGTCTCAGCCAATTGATAAGTACAATCCATAAAGGCATTGTGAAGAATCCTCCGACCGGCGTTTGCATGACAAGCCACGTTTGAAAACCTTCCCACACGATGTTGTATCCGAATATGGTTCC
The DNA here is from genome assembly GCA_041666665.1 of Minisyncoccota bacterium. GTDB lineage: Bacteria > Patescibacteriota > Minisyncoccia > Phycocordibacterales > CAIJYI01 > CAIJYI01. Next base: position 5,503 of record JBAYGK010000025.1, on the reverse strand, counting down.
ACTGCCGAGAATTTCGCGCGGTACTCCGAGAAGGAGCAGAGCGAACGTAAAGCCGACGCCAGTGCCGAACGCGTTTACCGCAGTCGCCATAACCGAGTTTTTTGAAGCGTATGCTTCCGCATGCGCCAAAAGAATGCAGTTAACCACGATAAGCGAAATGAACGCTCCGAGCGCGTTGTAAATGTTAAGCGAGATTGCTTGAATTGAATAATCCACGATGGTAACAAAGGTTCCAATGATAACGATGAACGCGGTAATGCGGACATCATTCGGTATTTGTTTTCGCAAAATGGAAATGAGCACGCTGGAGCATACGAGACAAAATGTCGCCGCCGCACCCATGGATATGCAATTCACGACCGAAGTTGATACCGCCAAAGCGGGACACAATCCGATCGTAAGCACAAGAACCCAGTTTCTATCAACAACCTCCGCAAAAAAAGTATGATTCCACGTAATCCGTGTTTTTTCTTCTTGCATAGAGTTTTCCTCCTTTGCCGCGCCATAGCTCGCAGAGAGCGACGGCGGGATAGTTTCAAATAACAAAAAGCTATATATAACAATACATGAATTTCAAATATTGTCAATTATTTTTTAACGGAAGGGTTTCGCAAAAAAAGGAGCCGGTGGCTGTTTCAGATTGCTGAAACGGCTATCGGCTCTATTTTTAGCTAATCGCCTCTGTAATAACATCTCCAATATCTACGGAATGATAGATCTCGGGCGATACCGCCATCTCCATAATGGGGAGTTTTGCATTTTTCACGCATACAATCAAAACAAGTTCCAAGGACGGTTCCAATATTCCTTTGTGCCGCACTTCTTTGCCCGCCACCATCGCTTCCAAAGAAAAAGTTTCTTTTTTGTTCATTTTTTCTCTCTTCCGCTTCTCTTGCGGTTCAATGAAATTCTAAATGCACATTACTATAATATATACGATTTGTCAATGTGTTATTGACAAAATTGCAATTGCTCTATATAGTACAATCAGTATTAAAGTTCGTTTACAGTTTTTTATCACAGGAGGTTTCAATATGGAATTATTTTGGTTCAAAGGAAAAAATACTTTTCCCAACGGAATTCATCCGCACGAGCATAAAGATACCGGCGAAAAAGAAGTGCGCCGCATTCCTTTTGCTCCGGAGGTCATACTTCCGCTTTCCGCAAACATCGGCAAGGCGTCAATTCCGTGCGTGAAAAAAGGGGATTCCGTTTATCGCGGACAAAAAATCGCGGAAGCCGACGGCTACATGTCCGTTCCGATTCACGCAAGCGTTACCGGCACAGTGAAAGACATTGCGCTTGCTCCGAGTCCCGATGGGGGAATGGCGCGCGCGATTATTCTCGCGACCTCTCTTACCTCGGTTCAAACGGTTGATTATTCCGCACTTCGCGCCATTGACGAAATGAGCAAAGCGGAATTGATCAAAGCGATACAAGAAACCGGCATGGTGGGGCTTGGCGGCGCCGGATTTCCGACGCACGTGAAAGCAAACCTCCCTGAAGGTCACAAAGTCAAAACCATTCTCGTGAACGGTTGCGAATGCGAGCCCTTTCTGACGACCGATCAGCGCGTGATGCTGGAATCGTTGCCCGAACTTCTTCTCGGCATTAAAATCGTCATGAAATGCACCGGGGCGGAAAAGGCGATAATAGGTCTGGAAGATAACAAACGGGATGTGTACGACGCAATCAAAAACATTTTGCCGAAAGACGGACCGATTAGCGCGACGCTCATGCCGACAAAATATCCGCAAGGGTGCGAAAAAATGCTGGTGACGGCTCTGTTGAATATTGAGATTCCTGCGGGACAGATTCCATCATCCATCGGAGTCGGTATCTTCAACGTTACAACCCTCGCGCAACTGGGCAAACTCGTTCCAAGCAAAAACGGCTTGATAGAAAGAGTTATCACCGTTTCCGGTCCGGGAGTGGCGCGTCCGGGCAACTATGTCGTTCCTCTCGGAACCCCGCTTAAGTTTATCTTGGAACATTGCGGATGGAGCGGTACCGCGGAATATGTCGTTCTCGGCGGACCGATGATGGGAAAGACGGTTTCATCTTTGGACGCTCCGATTACCAAGACCGCATCGGGCATATTGGCGTTTGATAAAACGCTTGCTGATTTGAAAAAAAACGAACGCGAATACCCGTGCATCACGTGCGGCGCGTGCGTTTCGGTTTGTCCGATGCGTTTGAATCCTTCCACGCTTGGTCTTTTGGCGAAAAAAGAACGCTACGAAGAAATGCGCGATAATTATAATTTGGATCTTTGCATCAAGTGCGGTTCCTGCACTTTTATTTGCCCGTCCAACATTCCGATTCTGAGTTTGATTCAAACGGCGCAAGAAATTAACAAAACAAAGAAATAAAAAAAAAGCGCCCCGACATGTCGGGGCGCTCTGTTTTTAAGAACTACTCGTTTCCTTTTTGCAATGTGTCCATATTTTTCGCAATGATCGGAATTATTTTTTCCGTACCGCCGACGAGCATTTTTTCCACCGCTCGGGAGGTGATCGTTGCGCTGGTAATGGCGTCAAATTCCCATTGATTGGCCTTCTTGCCCGAAGCGGTCATTTTGATCCGATTTAATAAACCGGTTTTTTCCGCGTTCAAGCGAACATCCAAACAGGTGAAATTTTTCATAAAATTTTCATCCGTGGAAATTTTGCTTCCAAACCCGGCTGTTTCATTGCTTTTCAGCACCTTATATCCGGTAATGCATTCTTTCTCCGGATTGTAGCCATAGAGGACAACCACATCATCCTGAAAACCGCGAGCTTTTGCCTTGAAAGTAACGCCCGATAATTTTCCGCCGGCATCATACGTGGCGTACACCCGGTCGGCATCCTTTGGCGTTTGCGCGTTTACCGCTTTAAGAACATTGCCGTCAATCGCAAACTCGGTATATTTTGCCGAGCCGGGAAAAACGGCATACACGGCCTTTTCCGTCGCAATCCTCGCATTTTCAGCAATCGGCAAAAGCGTGATAGCTACCGTGCAGGCCATGAGAAACGCGCAGATGGTTCCGCCTATGGCAAGACGCGTGGTGACGTTTGTCATGCTCTTTTCGTCGCTCATTTCATACCTCCTTTGGTGCCATAAGGTTTCAATTGCGTCAGCCGATTAATGGTCGGACTGAGCGCATTTCCCCAAAGAATGGCGTACATGACGCCTTCTGGCAAAGACCCGAAAATTCTGATGATAACGACAAGAAAGCCGATAAACAATCCGAAGATGATCCGTCCGCGCGGCGTTATTGGCGCACCGACGGGGTCGGTTGCCATAAAGACCGCTCCGAAAAGCAGTCCGCCGGAAGTGAGGATGAACAACGGGTCAGGGTACGCTTCCGCATTTATCAAGTAGAAAATTGCTCCGGTCAGAGCCGCGCCCAAAAGTATGGATGCGGGGATTTTCCAGTCGGCAATCTTTTTCCAACAAAGATACGCTCCGCAAAGCAAAATGAGTATCGCGCATGTTTCGCCGGTTGAACCGGAAGTGAATCCGGTTGCCATCGCGAGCGGATCGCTCATGATGTGCTGGAACTTAAACAGCGTCAGCGGCGTTGCTCCCGTAAAGCCGTCAACCGAAATGGCGGTAAGCCAATCCGTAATCGGCGTCGGTATTGAAAGCAACGGAGTTAACGTACTCGGTATGGTTTCCGTAAACCGATGAAGGGCAAAGGGCGGCACCCAAGTGGTGATTGCCACGGGGAAAGCCGATTGGATGAAAGCGCGTCCGATAAGAGCCGGGTTGAAAATATTGCTTCCCAGTCCTCCGAAAAACACTTTGCCGAATGTTATCGCAAAAAAACCCGCAACGCCCGCCATCCAAAGGGGAAACCCCGGAGGAAGCGTCAATGCCAGAAGCACGCCGGTTACGGCGGCGCTCCCATCGTTTATGGTAATTCCTTTTTTTGTCACGGAACTCCAAAATTGTTCGGTTGCCGCGCAAATTATCACCGTCGTCAGTATCAGCAATAAAGAACTGAGACCGAAAAGATATACCGAGAAAGCGCAAATGGGAATGGTTGAGTATAAAACCGTTCTCATTATTCGCGGAAGGGTCATCGGGTGTTTAATGTAAGGTCCCGTGCCGATTTTTAATTTCGTTACGGTTTGCCCGTTTATTTGTGTTGTCATAGCGCCTCGCTTGAAGATGCCTCTATCATTATGAAAGTCAAAGAAATGTCCAGAATGAATACTACAACATTTTTGTTTGTTTGGCAAGCACGATAAAAAATAAAAATAGAAAAATAAGAAAATAAAAAAATAGAAAGATTATTGAAACGTCGTTTTGAATCTTTCTATTTTTTTATTTTCTTATTTTTCTATTCGTTTTTATCTTTCTATTTTACTATTTTCTTATTTTTCTATTGCGTTAAAACGACGACCACTTTTTGTTTGCTTTTCCCAAAGCAAGAATTTTCGCCGTCATGCCGATGGAGGGCGCGGCGAATTCGGAGAGACCGGCGTATTGGCGGATATCTTCTTCCGTATGAGCATCGGGGCCGCCGCTTTCCAAACCGCCGTATTTCTTGAGAAGTTCCCGTACCTCGTTTTTTTCCGTCTCTAGCTCTTGTTCGTCTTTTTTCCCGATGTGCCAGAGTCCGTACACCGTTTCCATTCCGTCAATTCTTTTTTCAGAGAGCAATCCTTCCATAAAAGAGAGCGGCATTTTTTTCTTTACGGTAAAGTAGTGGGCGATGAGGGCGATGCCGCCGGCGTTTCGTATGAGTGCGGCCGTTTCATCCAGATCGGGAGAATAGCTGACTTCAACGTAAACGGGACGGTATGCTTCGCGGGAAAGAAAAAGGGAATAGGGCAGTTCGTGATCGCCCCCATTCATCATCGCTTCATATTTGATTTTCAAGTCTTTGTTCGCGAGGGATTCCTTTCTCATTTCTTCAATAAGATTTTTCATGACGCTGTCGTTTTCCGGATGCGAATTGATTGCCAGAACGATATGAGGGCGGCCGACGGATTCTCCTCCCGAGGCTCGCAGGCAATCTTCTTCGGAAACGACAAAACCGAGCGTGTGGAGATTTGAAACGATTTTTTGCATCCGCTCTACGCGAGCGGCCTGCGCTTTGCGGCAATGTTCTTTCAAGGCTTCGTTTCGCGGATCAACAAAAAGCCCGACGACATGAAGTCCTCCTTTTCCCAAACCTTCAATCTCTTTCGGCGGAGCCGAACTTATCTCAATGCCCGAAATCCATTTTGTTTTTGAAGAACGGACGCTTTCAAGATACGAAAGCGTTTCCTCGTTCAATATCGCGTCATGGTCGGTGAAAGCGATGACGGAAATATCAAGAAATTCCGCCAGCTCAAACATTTGTTTATGAGAAAGTTTCCCGTCGGAAAGGGTGGTGTGTGTGTGGAGAGATTCAAAAAGAGAATTGGCATTCATATTGTATGTAAATAGTATTTAGAGTTCTTGTTTTGCAAAAAAAATGATTTCAAAAAAATTCCTAATATCTAATTTCCAATTTCTAATGAAATGT
>JBAYGK010000024.1:0-11215 GCA_041666665.1 Minisyncoccota bacterium | reverse complement strand
TCAATGATTTCCGCTATTTTTTCTTGAATCGGAATCGCTTCTTCTTTTGAAATGTCCAAGATTAAGGCGGCGCACCTTTTTTGAATCGCCGCATTTCCGGTACGGAGACCGGCGTCTATGAGAGAAGCCTGTTCTTGGGCGGGCGCGCATCGGATCATTGCGACGCACTCCGTTTGTATCTCCGAAATTCCGCTTTCAAACCCCTTCCGTATAAGCGCAGACCTCTCGTTTTTCGGGGCATATTCAATCATTCGCGCGGATATTCGTCCCGCATTTGCATTTCCAGTATTCATTCCGGCTTGTATGAGCGGGGATATTTTTGCATCGGGGGCATGTCTGATCATCCATGCGCAATCTTCTTTTTCTTCCTCGTTGTTGTGCGCGAAACCTTGCTTAACCAGCAAAGCGGCTTTTTCGCGGAGCGGTTTCTGTTTATCATCCGGAGCATATTCAATCATATCCGCATATGTTTTTTTCTGTTTTGCGCTACCGCCGGCAAATCCCTCTTCTATGAGCAGGGCGACTTTCGCGCGGAGCGGTCCTTGTTCGCCATCGGAAACCCTCCCTATGGCGCGGGCGAACTCTCTTTGAGCTTCCGGATTTTTGCTTCGGAGTCCGATTTTCACAATAGACGCTCTTTCCTCCGGCGACACATATCGTATTGCTCGCGCGCTTTCTTTTAAGACATCGGCATTATCGCTTAAGAGGCATGAGCGAATGAGTGAACTGCGCATTTTATCCGGCGCATATGAGATCATTGATACGGAATGAACCTGAAGTTCGGAGTCGTCGCTCTTGAGCAGATTGGTAACAAGAGAGGCGATTTGTTCGCGCAACGGCATTTTTTCTTCCTCCGAAGCAAGATATTCAATCATTTCGGCGCCCTTTTTTTGAATATCCGGAATGGGGATGAAAAGGGCATCGCGGATAAGCGAAGCTTTTTTGTTCTCCGGGGCGGACGCAATCTTCCATGCGCACACACTTTGAATTTCTTGATTTCCGTTCGCAAAACCGGCGCGGATAAGTCCGGCTTTTTCTTCATCCGGCGCATCATCAATTTTTTTCCGGTACGAAGAGGCGGAGTTTTTAATCAGATTTTCAATCGTTCCCCGAGAGGCTTCTTTATCCTTTTGATATCTCCGAAAAGAATGCGCGGTTATGGCGTCGTGGCCGGAAATTTCGTACATTTGCACATATGGCGGCAGGGAAGCGCCTCCCTCTTCTTTTTCTTCCTGTTTTTGTATTTCCATATCTAACAGTTTAACACAGGAAAGAGATGTGAAAAAGAGCCCGTTTCAAATTGTCTCAAGAGTGTGGAAAGGTCGGCGAAGTGTGATATAATGCGCTCATGAAAACGATTCGCGTTGCCGCCGCTCTGCTGTTTGATGATCACAAAAACTTTCTCATTGCGAAGAGAGCTTATGGTCAATTTGCCGGAAAATGGGAATTTCCGGGAGGAAAAATTGAAGAAGGAGAAACCGAAGAAGATGCGATTATCCGGGAAATGAAAGAGGAGCTTGATGTAGATGTCGTTCCCGAAAAAGTTGTCGGCGTTTTTTCTCACGCGCACGATGAGCGTATCATTGAGCTTGTTCTCGTTCGCTGTTCTCTCGCCACGCCCTCGCAAAAAATCGTCTCCGACGGAAGCCATGCGGAGCATGCGTGGGTTCAACTTCCCGACTGCGAGAATTTTGATTTCGCCCCGCTTGACCGCGAGATTGTTGATTTTTTGAAACAGGCCGAACACGATACATTAATCAAGCGTTGTTGACCACCGTTTGGGTACAAAAACTCGGAATATCAAAGGGGTGATGAAGGGTAATCTCGGTTTCATTTTGGATGGCGAACCTGGGGATTCCAAATAATAGCAAAAAAAATTTGACAATTTATACACATCGGTGTATTATTCTTTTCAGAAATACGCAGAGGAGGTTACTTATGTATTGGAATTATCGCGTTGTTCACAAAGTGGAAAAAGGGGAGGAATCGTTTGCCATTCATGAAGCATTTTATGATTCGGGAAAAGAACATCCGCATTCCATTACGATGAATGGAATTGCGCCGTACGGCGGAAGCATTGAAGAATTGCATTCTGATATGGAAAACATGATGAAAGCTTTTGACAAGCCGGTTCTGGAATATTCCGACTTTTAAATCGCTCCGATTTTTACCGGAGCGATTTTTTTTATTCGGACGCTGTGTTGAATAATCCCCAATCCTTTTTGAAAAAATATTTTGAGAGGTGAAAGATGGTATACGTGATGAAGAATGCGGAAAGGACGTCAATGGAATAGTGGACGTGTGCCATAAGAACGATGGCGCCGAAAAAGACGGCGGTCAGGGTGAAGAGAACGCGCAAGCGGATGTCTTTTCCGAAAACGAGCGCCATTAAAAAGGGAAGTCCCGTGTGCGCCGAGAAGAAAAGATCGCCGCCGAAAGTGAAATCGCGGATAACTTTTGAAGAATAATCAAGCCCAAGTCCTTCCACCGACGGGCCGATATGGGTGAGTGTTATAAAAACGGCGCGAATGATTATAAAAAACGCGATGCTTTTCAAGACGAACGGAATTCTTTTTGGCCGATTCAAGCAAAGAATAACGACGAATCCCCACAGCACGAGCGGACCGTAAACGAAGATGGTATCAACGTCGTAGACGCGAATATTGTCCAGGATGATATCTGTTACCGGATTGCTCGCTTTAATCGTAGCGTATATTCCGGCATAATAATTCGCAACAAACGAAAGACCGAGAAAAATACACGAAAGAAACGCCGTGGAAAGCGATTGCGCGTCAGACCAAAAATCTTTGTGGTTTTTGATGATATTCTTCATGTTTTTATCGTATATCGGTGTATTTTTGCGTTGTCGGTTTATGAAAAAACGCTTCGGAAATGTAATTGGACATATATAAAAGAGAAGTTGTCAGCATTCCTTGCCCCGCAAGGCGGCGTCCCGAGGTGTACATTATGAATTTTGCGCTGAATTTCACCTTTCCGAACGCATGCGCCCGTCTCGCGACATTCGTGTCTTCGCCGTAAAATTCTATCGCCGTGTCAAATCCTTTCATTTTTTCAAGCACGCTTTTGCGAATGGCAAAATTGCCTCCGACAACCATATACCCGAGAATGAAATAAACGGGGAATCCGAGAAGATACCAGTAGAGCTTTACGAGAAATTGTTGGTACTTTGAAATGTCATAATAAACATACGGACCGGAAAGAGCGGCGAGCGTTCCATTTTTTGCAAATTCATCCCGCACCGTTTCGCACCAGCCCTTCGGCATTTGCGTATCGGCATCCACAAAAGCAAGAATATCACCGCGCATTTCTTCAAACGCCCTTTGCCGCGCTCTCGTTAAGCCCTTTTTTTCTTCCCGCACGACGCGAACGCCGGGGAATTTTGCCGCCACCTCCGCGGTTTTGTCGGCGCTCGCGTTATCAATGACGAGTATTTCAAAAAAACCGCCGTCCGAATTTTTTATCGCATGGTCAAGACACGTTCCGATATATTTTTCCTCGTTGTACGCGGGAATGGCAAGTGTGATTTTCGGTTCCATATGTCTATATGATAAACGAGAGAAAAATTTTTAGCAATCGTTTCGGCTGTGATTACGGTTTTTTTGAAATATACCGCCGCCAGAAGCCCCTTAAAGTAAGTTTTTCTTCAAAAAAATCGGGATCATTTCGCTTCCACACATAATACGCGACAAAGAGCGCGATAATCCCGAAAACAACAGCAAGCACGTTTTTCTGCATTAGGGCGAGCGCTTTGTCATAATTTTTTCCGAAGAGATAGCCGACAATAAGAAATTCGCCGATGCCGACGAATACGCCCGGAATATTCCATGCGATGAATTTGCGATACGACATTTTGTACGTGCCGGCAAGAAACGGAGTAATCCACGAAAACGGCCCCAAAAGGCGGGCGAAAAAAATGGATTTCGCGCCGTGGTCGGCAAAGAAAGTTTCTCCTCGTTTGTAATTCGTGAAGTTAAAAACCCTGTTGTGTTCATTGAAAAAGCCGGTACCGTATCGCCGTCCGATAAAAAAACTTGAAGTATCGCCGAGAAGACCGCCCGTTATCAGCCAAAATGACACGAGCCAGATGTTGAGAGCGCCCGATCCCGCGAGGATGGAGCCGGAGAGGAAAAATACTTCGCCGTAAATGAAAAAACCGGGGCCGATGAGCGTTTCAAAATACGAACCGAAGAAAAGGACGGCGTAGGCGAGCGTTGAGTGAACCGAAAGCCAGAGCAACATTCCGTCTATGGTATGATTGAAAATATTGAGCATGAAACCGATGTAAAATTTTGTTTATCGTATCACCGGATATTCCGGCGCTTTTTTAAAAAGTTTGAACATGAGGGCGTCCCAATTCCATTTGACGAATTGAAGATTCCAGCCGACGGCATCAAAACGGCGGGTGGAAGTGGCGACGGTGTCGGTATTGAAATAAAAGAAATTGCCGTATGGAAGAAGGTCTTTAATGTACTTCAAGTCCTCCGCGAGGGTAATGCCTTCGTCAAAGCGCGCCTTGTTTTTTAGCGACGCCCGCGCTATTTGTATGGCATAGGAAGTGTTGGTCGCTTTGTGCCCCCAGTTGTAGAGATAAAACCAGAGCCGAGCGTACAGCTTTTTGTTTTCTATCGGCTGTACCGCCGTTGTCCCTATCGCAAAATTTCGTTTTTCGTTCTTGCGGAGAAATTCGGCAAGGTCGTCAAGAAAAGACGATTTAAGATGCGTGTCGGCGTCAAGATACACGATCCAGTCGCTGTTCGCGCAAATCACTCCGAGGGCGAAATTTTTCGCTTTTGAAACTCCTTTGAGGGCGACGCTCATCGTTCGGATGTTTTTATCGTCAAATTTTTTCGCGACCTCATACGTCCGATCATTTGAACCGTTTTCAACGACGAGCGTCTCAAAAAACTCTCTCGGGTAAGTGAGATTTTTGATATGCTTCAAGGTCGTTCCGATGTATTTTTCTTCGTTGTGGGCGGGAATGATGACGGAAAAAAAATACGGCTTCGGATCGTTGTTGCGTTCTTCGGCGAGCATACTCATAGTATACCCGAAAACCGTCATTTTCGGAAATGCGGAATTTTTTTCCGCTTAAGACACCTGAGTTTTGTTCATCAATATTGCCGATTTATCCCCGTGTTTTTTTAGCATAGCAATATGCTTTTTGGTATAATAAAAGCAGGGATTATAAATAAATTTTTAAAATAAACGCATGAAGAAAAAGTTTTTGGAGTTACCCGTTCATCACAAGATTTTTTTTGCGACGGTCGCATTGATGATACTTTCAGCTTGCACTTTCGCCGGAATTTTTTATGCCCGCAAGGCGTTTACCTCTCCCGCGCCTTCTTTTCCAGTCGGTTTCCGCGCATCGTCTGATCCGTTTCAAAGAAAAGGAGAAATAAGTGGAACCGGCGCGCATTTTGCCGTTACTGACAGCGAATATCTGAACGTTACGATTGGCAGTACGGAAACCGTTGACCTTAAACTGACCTCAATTCCGAAAGTCATAACGATGATGATTGAGGCAACCACCCCTTCGGCAAGCGGAGGGCAGGCAACCCAAATCACCCTCTCCGGCTTGCTCAAAAACACCACCTACTACAAATACGAAGACGACTATCATCATCTCGTGCAATTCACGTCAGACAACAACGGGGCGTACACTTACGCGCAAGACATAAGCGCCCGCCATTTCGTCTTCATCCAAACCGTAAAAAGCACGAAATTCATTTCGGATACGGGAGGCGATTGCGCAACAATCGGAACGTGGAATCAATCAACCAAAACCTGCACGCTCACTCAAGACATAAGCGAAACCGTGTCAATTGACGGCAACGGCATCACGCTTGACGGAAACGGACACGCGATAACGATAACTCCGGAATACACCGCCACCGGAGTGCACATGTCAAGCAAAACCGGCGTTACCGTAAAAAACCTCACTATCAGAAATGCCGGCATGGGTATTGTCATTCATCAAACCGACCATGGCTTTTTCCGAAAAAACACTCTCGCGAATAACGGCATGGGCATCTACCTTGCCGGAGGATACAATCTCATTGATGATCGCAATGTTATTTCAGACAGCATTTCGGACGGCATATATCTCAATTATGCCGACGGCAATACGATAAAAGATAACACCGTAAGGAACGGCTCTTTCGGCATAATTTTTGACGAATCATACGGCAACCGTATTCAGAACAATACGGTTGAGGAAAATATCGGAAGAGATATCGGGGTTATTCCTTCCGATTCGTCCGTCTGCAACAACACCATAACCGGCAACATCGGCTCGGGTGGTCGCCCCATCGGATTCTTCAATTCTCCGACAACCTTAAACAGTGGCACCTTCTCCGAACTCATTCTCTGTAATGCCGACGGCTCCAATCTCCGCAACGTAACGGTGAAGGGTTCGGCGAGCAAGCGGAACAACGGTTTCTTTCTCCTGTACACCGACCGTTCAAATTTCACCGACCTGACATCCGATGATGATTATTTCGGCATGACGGCAAGCGACTCAAACGGAAACACGTTCAAAAATATGACCGTCGGAAGCAATGCGCGCGAATCCGTTTCTTTCAGGGATTCCGATTCAAATGTCATAAAAGGTCTTTCCGTGCATAACGATTATGCGGGAATTTCTTTGTCAAACGCGGACAGCAATGAATTTGACGGAACCGTATTGAATGGCGAGAAGCAAATCGGCATCTATTTTTCAGGAAGCGCATCCAATAACCGTATCCATAATTCCACAGTCACCGGTGAAAGTGTTATCCTTTTAAATATATATGACACCCTGAGTTCCAATAACCTTATTTACAATAACAATTTTATAGGCAACAGTCAGGTAACCGATGCCGATGGAAACTCCTTCAATCTCACAAAACCCATCGGCGGGAATTACTGGAGCGAGTACGATACTCCTGAGGAGGGGTGCGCCAATGAAAACAATGATAGCTTCTGCGACGCGCCGTATGTATTTGAAGGAGGGAGGGACAATCTCTCTTGGACGGTACAAGATGAGTGGAAAGGTGGAACGGGTGCGGATTCTTTTTGGACGGAAATTACGAGCGAAACCGGAGCGTTGATTTTGCGAAACGGACACTCGCTCGCAAGCGCCCCGCTGAAACAATTGCCGAACGGCTGGGCGATATTTGTTAAAAACACAAAAGACAACAGCGGAAATATCGTAACGGCGGACGGTTATCGCTGGTATCAAGTGAAAGACGAAACCGACGGAACGCAGGGCTGGATGCAGGCGGGAAAATGGGCGAACGGAATGTTTACGTACAAGTATTTGAAGTATGACGAGAGGGACTTAAGCGGGGTTTCTCAAACACAGCACAATGACCTTAATGAACGAAAAAGCATCATTACTCAATCTGTAGACGATTATTACAACAATTCAAACACGGTTGCGGGTCTTAAAAATAGCGATGACAATGGGAATGGGATATCACTTTTGAAAAGAGCCGGTTTCCCGGAGCCGTTAATATTGGCGATTTTGGCACAGGAATCGGATATTATAAATTTCAATAATGAATATGTAAGTGGTGATTACGGACATGGAATCAGCCAAGTAACATTAACCAACCATGATCCAAAAAATGTTTGGGGCAGTAACGATTATGATAATCGCGGAGCGGGCAGTCAGATTCGGATTTATCCGTGCTCGGGAACGGGTCTTTTGTATAAAAATTGCTACACCAATCCGGAATTGCTCGTTCCTCACAACTACAAAACTGCGCCTGATGGCAATTTATACAAATTTTATACGAACACGAAACAATCAATCTATTCTAACATCAAAGATGGAATGAAAGTTCTTAGAGATAAATTCAAGATATATTATAATAATCCGTACGTATATGAAAATAAAACGTGGTCAGGAAAACTTAAGGGGGATACTAAAATATACACAATAACTAAATCAGAAATGGGTGTACTTCTCGGGGTGCGAGGATATAATGGCTTCGGATTGACTTCATGTAAGAGATTTGATACTACGCCATATCCGTCACAGGTTGCTTCTAAGTTACAAAACATAAGCGTGATTTTTCCGGGAATCATATACGATAATTCAAATAATCTGATTGAAAAATTAAAGCTGGTTGACCAGAATAAAACAATCATCACTATTTGCAGTCCCGGAGATCTCAATATAATAGATTCCGAAGGAAGAATAACAGGTATGTCCACTACAACTTCACCAAATGTGTTTTATGACAACAACACGGGAAAACAAGCTGAAGTCCTTATGCCGGAAGGAGAAGAACGGTATCAAGTCGTTGGTACGGAAACGGGAAATTACTCCGTGTATTTTGATAATTCCAGTGAAACAGGAACATCATCAGTGGAGCTTCAAAATATCCCTCTTTCTTTGAAAGAAATCTATACCTATCAAATTGATTGGGGGAAAATTGATCAAGGTCAAAAAGGCGTAACCGTTGGAATAGACAAAAACGGCGATGGAATCATTGAGAAAACCATTACAGCCACGGCTGAATCAGTGAGCGATGAACTCCGCTTGCTGACCGGGACTATCGTTGATATTAATCCCAACACCGTTAACAGAAAGGACAAAAACGGAGTCATTACCGCATATATAGAACTTCCATCGGGATTCAGCGTAAATACGATTGATAAAACAAGCATAATGCTCAACGGCATACCGGCAAACGCAAAACCGATGGCGATAGGGGACTATGACAAAGACGGCATACCGGACTTAATGGCGAAGTTTGAACGCAGTGCGATACTTCCAACAATACCTGCCGGAAACACCGCCACTTTAACCGTGTCGGGAACGGTACTTCATAAGGGCAAAACATTTTCCTTTGAGGGACAAGATGTCATAAAAGTAATTCACTAAACAAAAAAATATGAAAAATACATATATTATTGCAGTTAGCGTTTTTGTTCTTTTGAGCATTGGAATCGGCGGATATTATGTTTCAAAAAGCAAGCCCGCCGTTGCGCCGACAGAACAGAATCGGCAAAATATGAGTGCCGCAACCACACCGAAAACCGAAACATCAATAAAAAAAGAATTATCAAAGGAATACGAAATTAAACCGAATGGAGTATATTATGAAGGAAGATTGATTGACATTGCTGATCCTCAAACATTTGAAGTTTTAAACAGATTTATTTCTAAAGATAAAGAACAGGTATATTATCAATATCTGAACGAAGCTAGCAATGTGATATTTTTACCACTTAAAAATGCCGATCCTCAAACTTTTGAAATTCTGAGTGATTGGTATGCGAAGGACAAGTTTAAAGTATATGCTTCTTTGGATTATTCTACATCAATATTGAGAGATGCCGATCCGCTAACCTTTGTTGCTGTAGACGGATATTATGGAAAAGATAAAAACAATGTTTATTTTTATGGGATTAAAATTAAAGAAGCGGACCCTGCGACATTTGTTGGTTACGGTGTGAAAAATGCCCAATATGCCAAGGATATAAAAAATGCATACTACAGGAACGAAATCATTCAAGGAGTTGATTTAAAAACATTTAAAGTCATAGACGGTAAATTTTCTAAGGACATAAAACATGTTTATGTTTGGGGTGAAATAACGGGAGGTGCCGACCCTTCAAAATGCACGATGGATAATCTGATGGGATGCGAAGGTCAATAACGATAAGAGAGATTCCGAGCAATCATGATTGAAAAAACCATCACAACCACTGCGGAATCAGCGAGCGATGAACTCCGTCTTTTGACCGGAACCATCGTTGATGTTGACCCCGACACCATTAACCGACAAAACAAAAACGGAACAATCACTGCGTACATAGAACTTCCGTCCGGATTCAGCGCAAGCGCGATTGATAAAACAAGCATAACGCTGAATAGCATACCGGCGAATGCGGAGCCGATGACAATAGGAGATCACGATAAAGACGGCATACCGGACTTGATGGCGAAGTTTGAACGCCGTGCGGTAATTCCAACCATACCCGCCGGAAACACTGCCATTTTAACCGTATCGGGAACGGTGCTTTACAATGGCAAAACGATTTCCTTTAGCGGCGAGGATAAAGTAAAAATAAAACAATAAAAAAACATAAAATTATGAAAAAAATATTTTTAATCGTTTTTGCGGTAACAGCTATCATTGTGGCGGGGATTATGTATTCGGCATCACGACATGATAAAAGCCCGATTCCTCCTTTTGTTCAAAAAGAGCAGCCGACAGAGCAAGTGGCGACAACGACTGCCATAGCAATTGATACGTCCAATTGGGAAGTTTATAAAAACAAAACTTTTAATTTTGCGGTTAAATATCCGAAAGATTTGAAAGTCGCTGAAGATACCACTGATAGAAGTGCTTATTTTAACGTAACCGATTATCTTAATATTCCAGAAGGAGTGCCAGAAGGTAATTTATTTTTTGTGGTGGGCACCTTAGCTCAAAAAATAGATAACCCTAAGAATCTTTCGATTGACGAGTGGATGACCGTAAACGAACACTCTGTTGTGCAAGATTATTATGATCCAAAAATGCCCGAGAATAAAAAACATATTATGGTACAGGGCGAACCGGCACTTCATTTTGAACTTTCTGCTAATGCGGGATATTCTTACACAAAAAATGGATTATATGATTATATAGAATCTGCAACGTATTTTTTGCACAATGGTTATCTTTATACGATTACCTACACAATGCCACCCACTAATCCAACCCCTGAATGGAAATCTCACCCATATTACAAATATCTTGAACAATCCGTTCCAATCACCGAAGCCATCGTCAATTCTTTCAAATTCATTGATGCAAAAACAAACAATCAATAAAATAAAATTCCCATCACTCGGTGCAATCCATACTTTTGTCATGGATTGGGATGTTCTTGCTCTCGGCGGAAAAGGCGTAACCATCCAAATAGACAAAAACGGCGACGGCATCATTGAGAAAACCATTACAGCCACCGCGGAATCGGCAAGCGATGAACTTCGTTTGCTGACCGGAACTATCGTTGATGCTGACCCCAATACGCTCAGCCGAAAAGACAAAAACGGCGTTATCACCGCATATATGGAATTTCCATTGGTTATTTTATCGTTAAGGAATTTCAAAAACAGTCAACCTTGCAGGCTTAAGACGATATCGGCGAAGCCGATATCGTCTTTTTGTTTGTTTTTACTGAAACTCAGTCTGATTTTCCCTGTTTTTTG
>JBAYGK010000023.1:0-11504 GCA_041666665.1 Minisyncoccota bacterium | reverse complement strand
CTTTCGACGATACGGTACTTTTTTGAAAAAATGGCAAAAGAGATCATTCTTGCCGTTGAGGGAGAATTTATGGGAGTTTTAAGCGTTCAAAATGAGGTATGAAAAAGTGCAGGCACTTCAGCATGTCTTTCCGTTGACGAAATACGAATCGCGGTGTTTGAAATGCAAGAAAAAAACTCTTTTATCTTGTGGGAACTTATTGATAAGTTGGAGTCGGATTACCCGGATAAAGAAATAGACTACTTTGCTGTGCTTGCGTATCTGGAGCGGCTGGGAACAACAGGATTGATTGAGAAAGCTCGTTCCGGAGTCGGGTTGGACAAAGAATATCGGTGCCACAACCCGTTCGCTGATGATGAAATCTAATTTGAGCGTTTGCCCTCCAAACAATCTCCGCGACAAAAATGTCGCGGGGAGTTTTTTTGATACAAATGAAGATACTACTGACCTTTCCACATTACTTTAACGAAAAATCCGTATATTTCGCCGATTGCTCGCTGTTCGCCTAAAATATCGTTTCACTGTACCGCGAGTACAGCTCACGATATTTTAAGCTCCACAGTTTCGCACTCGTCTGAAATATCCGAATTTTTCCATGTTAAGTCAATGTGGAAAGGTCAGTAATATACAAATGTATGCGAATGATACGAATGGCTACGAATACGAACGGACGACGCACCCCACCCGACCTCCCCTCTAAAGAGGGGAGGAGGATGACATCATTCGTTCGCATACCTATACTTATACCAGATACATATACATCGTCGTTTGCTCGTCGCCCCTTTTCCTTATACTTGCCCCTTATACTCGTTTATGCGGATTATGGTTTACACACCCCTTATCCGAGCACCTCTCCGGTATTGTTTTTGTTCCTTCCATCATGAGTTCGCCGCACATCGGGCAGGATTTTCCGGTCGGTTTCGCTTTTATGGCGTGCTTGCAATCCGGATAGTTTGAACAGCTGTAAAAGAATCCGAAACGACCCTTTCTTTCCACCATTTCACCGTCGGCGCATTTTCCGCATTTGATGCCCGTTTTTCTTTTCGCTTCTTCCGCCGGATCGGCTTTGATGAATTTGCATTTCGGGTACTTACTGCACGAAATGAATTTTCCGAATCGCCCGTCGCGCTCCATAAGATCGCCGCCGCATTTCGGACATTTTTCATCCAGCAATTTCGGTCCTTCCAATTCGCGCCCGTCCAGCATTCTCGCGCCGTTGCATTCGGGAAATTTCGCACAGCTTAAAAAACTCCCGTTTTTTCCGAGCTTGATGACCATGTCACCTTGGCAAACCGGACAGCGCATTTCCTTCGGCGCATCGCCGATGTTCGTTATCTTTTCCATTTTTTCCTTCGCTTTGAGATTTTTTTCAAACGGCGTGTAAAAATTCCTGAGCGTTTTTTCGTATTCGCGTTTTCCCTCGGCGATTTCGTCCAGTTCTTCTTCCATTTCGGCGGTGAAAGTGTAGGAAATGATATCGCCGAAATGCGGTTTTAAGAATTTATTGATAACGACTTCTCCCGTATCGGTCGGTCGGAGCGCTTTGCCTTCTTTTTCCGCGTAACCGTGATCAATGTTCGTTTTGATTATGGATGCATATGTGCTTGGTCGTCCGATTCCCAGCTCTTCAAGTTTCTTCACGAGTCCCGCCTCGGAATATCTGTTTGGCGGTTCGGTCTGCTTCGCTTCTTCTTTTATTTCAACGAGAGCAAGCGCATCGCCGACGGCGACTTTCGGAAGTTCAGTATCGTCTTCCCGCGCTTTCGGGTCCGCCGCGAGCCAGCCCGGGGAGAGAAGGCGCGAACCGTTTGCGGAAAACGGCGGGATATCGCCGCTTTCAATATTCGCAATAATTTTCGTGCGCAAAATACCCGCTTCTTTCATTTGAGACGCGATGGTTCGCCTCCAGATAAGTCCGTACAGTTCTTTTTGTTCACCGATCAACCCCGCGTCTTTTTTTGCGGGATGCGTCGGGCGGATAGCTTCGTGCGCTTCCTGCGCGTTCTTTGATTTGGTTTTATAAGCGCGGATCTCCGCAAGTTCTTTTCCGTATATTTTTGCGATCGTTTTCACAATCTCTTCAACCGCTTCCACCCCGAGATTCGTGCTGTCGGTGCGCATATAGGTAATATGTCCCGCTTCGTAGAGCTTCTGTGCAACACCCATCGTTTTGCTCGGAGAAAAACCAAGCGCGGTGCTCGCCGCTTGCTGGAGAGTGGAAGTTGTGAAGGGGGCTCTCGGAGAACGTTTTGCCTGTGTTTCCTTTACATCAATGACGCTCCATTTTCCCGATCTTGCTTTCTGTAAAATTTCTTCAACGATTTTTTTATCGCGCGGTTTTTCCGTGCATTCAAGCGAAATATGTTCTTTCTTTTTCGTTTCCGCCTCCGCGGAAAGCACCCAGAAATCTTCCGGAATAAAACGCCTTATTTCTTCCTCTTGCTCCACGAGAAGCCGGAGAGCGGGGGATTGCACGCGCCCCGCGCCGAGACCGTAACGAAGTTTTTTCCAGAGAAGTCCGGAAAGTCCGTACCCGACGAGGCGATCCAAAACTCTGCGCGCCTCCTGCGCCTTTCTCAAATCTTGATCAATCCCTCGCGGATGTTTGATTGCTTCTTTGACGGCTTTTTCGGTTATTTCATGGAATGCCACGCGCTTCGCTTTTTTAAGTCCGACGGCTTCGGCGATATGCCACGCAATGGCTTCTCCTTCGCGGTCGGGGTCTGTCGCAAGCAGTACCTCATCGGCGCGATCGGCCAATTTTTGAATCTCGGCAACCACTTTTTCTTTGCCTTTGGAAATTTCATAACGGGGAATAAATCCGCCGGGAATATCAATCGTATTCTTTCCGCTTTTCGGAATATCGCGAATATGCCCAACGGAAGCAACGACCGTGTATTCACCGCCGAGATATTTTGAAATGGTTTTCGCCTTGGAAGGGGATTCTACAATGAGTAATTTCATGTTTATGTGAGTTTCTCTATAATTACCACGAATGGGCGATAAATGCAAATTTACCTTTTCTTTGTTTCTATTGTACCTGTTTAATGCAAATAATAAAAACGAGCCCCTCTGTGGATAAGAGCGGCTCGTTATGTATGTTCATCGCTCATGCGATCTCCTTATTTTATCAGTTTAATCGTGTCTTCTATTTCTTGCATTTCATCCGCCTCAAGTTTGTTGTTTTTTTTCACCACTTTATGGGCGACGTGAGCAAGGTGGGAGACCTCGTTAAATAAATCAGGATCAACGGGCTTTCCTTCGCTTACAATGGTTTGAATTTCAGCCCATTTTTCTCGGGCGATTCTTACTTCCTCTGTGGAAGCTTCCGGTTTTTCAGCCGTTTTTGGCTGGACTTCTTCTTTTTTTAAAATCGGTTTTGTGCCAAAAACTTCATCTTTCGCTTTGGAAAAGGCACCCGATTTTCTATACATTTTTTCGTTAAACATGGCTATTCCCTCCTATAGCAGGTTGTAAAAGGAGCTTTGCACTCCTGCTTACAGTATACTATAAAATATTAATCTTGTAAAGATTCTTTTTGAGCTTAAAATAAAAGAGGTTTTCAACTAATCATCATCCGCACGATCGGCATCTGATTCTTCCATAAAGACGGGTTTCTCTTTATCGTCATCACCCAACATTCCCGGAAAAACAGTTTCCGATTCGTTTTTACCAAAAGGACGGTTGGGAAATTCTTTTTTCATGGAGATGGCGCTGTCATATTTTTTCAGATTTCCTTCGTTCAAATCTTTCATAAATTCAGTAAACTCGGAAAAGGCGTTCTTAAATTCTTCCGGTTCGCTCTTTCGATTCGGTATTGCTTTTTTGAGGCGATTGGCGCGGGCATCAAGTTCTTCGTTGAACAATTTTGCTTCATTGTGAGCAAGTTCAGCCTGTCCTTTTTTTGTTTCGGCATATTCTTTTTCCAACTCAAAATGTTCCACTCCGCCCAAGCCCACCACATATTCAAGTTGCGCGGGTTTAAGAAATTCAAGAAAACCCTTCAAAAAAGAGAGAATGGATTCCGATGCCGCTATCGGCTCTCCCCCTGCCGTCCGACCCGCACCGTCTATTTCTTTCCAACGAGCAAGAAGCGCGCGAAATTTTTCCAATTCTTTCATCTTCTCCGGATTCAGGGTTTCGTTTTTCGCTCCCATGAATTTTTCTTTGGAGTATCCATTTTTCATCATACGAATATTTATTATTGAATTAATTGCTCAAGAATAGCAATTCGTTTTTTACAGCAATGCGGGATCCAAACCGTTATTCGCGGGGGTGATTTTTTCCAGCAAGCTCACATATTCCCAGAATTTGTCATTTCCGCCGATTTCGTTCGCGCACTCCGCCGCTTCGGCTTCAAAAGGCGCCTTGTCATGAATGGAAGTCAGAGGAAAATGCCTGATTATCCATGCGACTTTTCCGTCTTTCGCGTATTCCTTCAAGACTTCCTCCATGGTTGCGTGGAATCTTTTGCAGAACGGACATTCAAAATCGGAATGAGTTATGATTTTCACATCGGCATCCTTATTTCCGAAAATATGATCCTTTTCGGTTACCGGATCTTCGGTTAACGGTTTGCCCGTATTTGAACTTACAACCGTCGTCGCTTGTCCGCTTAAAGCGAGGTCTATCACTTTCTTTATTTCTTCGGCCGGCTGTGCGCCGTTGATTTCAAGCAATGCTCCGTTCTTGGCGATAACCACGCTGAACGGCGTTCCCTGCACTCCGTTTTTTATTGCCGCGTCAAGCATTGCTTGAACGACCGGCTGATAACGGCGGCTCTCCAGACATTCGGCGAATTTTTTCTTATTCAAGCCAATCTCCTCGGAAATCGTTCCTTTTTTCAATTCCGCCGCGGGTGATCCCGGTACGGGGACCGATGCCGGCGTGCGCGAACCGCTCCAAATAATCGCCCCGGAAATCAAAATTCCGGCAATAACGATAGCCGCGGGAACCATAATGGAGGGGCCTTCCGCAACGTGCGAAACCGATTTTTCCGACGGTTGCGCATCGCTTTCCGGTTTTGTCGCAACTTCGCGTGTAACGGATTTGTGTTCGTGTTTTTTTTCTTCCATAGAATCGTTTATTATTAAAATATTTATAACCCCTTTATTTTACCATATGAAAAGATGTCTTACCACAAACAAAAACCCTTCCGAAATCTTATTTTGCGTGCTATAATTCCCGCATATGAAAGCTGTTATCGCCGCACCCGTTTTTCCTCCTGAAGTGGGGAATGTATCGGTATATGTGAAGCGGTTCGCAAAAGAACTTTGCAAAGCTTCTTTCGGCGATGTTGTCGTTCTTGCGTATGCAAATACGTTTGAAGAAATAGACGGGGTGAAAATACATTGCATTAAAAAAAGCGATCCGCTTTTAATCAGGCTTTTTCTTTATACCGTAAAACTTTTTCGCCTTTCCCGCGGGGCGGATGTCATATATGTCTATAATACTTTCGCTTCCGGTTTGCCGGCGGTGGTCGTCGGAGGATTGAGGGGCATACCCGTCATTCTCCGTTTTTCCGAAGACGAGGTTTCTCAGAGGGCGTCTGCGCCGCGCAAAAACAATTTCTTTACAATTCGGCTGTTGTCTTTTTTGCAAAAACGGATTCTTAAAAGAGCGCGGGCGATTTCCGCGGACGGCGATTTCTTGGCTGAAGTTCTTTTTCTCTCGTATGAGGTTCCCAAGGAAAAAATACGCATAGATCGCAATCCCGCGCCGAAGCCCGAAACGCTTCCGTTTCCGCCCGAATTTTTTCCCCACCGCATACTCTTCGCTTCTACGGCGGAAAATGAAGCTAGAAAAGAAGAACTTGAAGAATTGGAAAATAGCCTCAGAAAAAAAATCCCCGATGCTGGGATATTTCCTCTGGACGAGGCGAATATTTCCCGCGCCGAAAAATGGCATCTTCTCCGCGGTGCGGGTGTGATCTTGTTTTTTTCCTGCGATGTCGGATATTCTTTATACGCATGCGCTCTTTCTTCGGGTATTCCCGCCGTCATTTTTTCAAGCAAAGAGCAGGCTGAAAAAACCTTGACGGACATATTGGAAAACCCCGGGACAAGGCGGGAAGCAATAGCGAACGGGAACAGTATCCTTAAGGAAGAATATTCGTGGGAAGCGTATGTCAGAAACTTCACCGATTTTATTTTACATTTATCATGAACATACCAGAGGAAAATAAAAAAGAATGGGAAAAATACCGTACGGCGGAATTTAACGATGTTGCCGATATTCTTCTGCTCCTCGGTTTTTCCGCCGACACTGAACAGACGCACACGCAAGGAGAAAGATATTTGATGAGCGGACGCAAACTAGTTTTGACGGGACATCGCGAACATGACGGAAAGAAAGTAATCATAAAAATAAGCAGTGACCCGCGCGGCATTAAAGAGCTGGAGCATGAGCATCTTTGCCGCGAAACGATAAAAAAAATTGATTTCGCTTATAAGGACATTTTATTGCCGGAAGAAATTTTATTCGCAAAAACGGGAAAATTTACCGTTGTCGTTTCGGCATTTATTGAAGAACCCGTTCCGTTTTTACTGCATTCTCGGGAAGAACAATTTTTCTTGACGCTCCGCGCGTTTGAAATGTTGGAGGGAGTTCATGCAACGGCGTCTTCTCATACAAAAATCATCCGCTCCCTGTGGAGTTCATGGGGGGGCGCGGAATATCTCCGCTCTTTCGGCGAGTTTTCGGAAAATATCCGCAAGGCTGTTCCGAGAGATACCGCTCTGCACGGCGCAATGGCGGAAGCGCAAAAATTCCTTCTCGCCGGTTCCGGCACGATAGAAAGATATTCCGGTTTTTTGACGCACGGCGATTTTGTTCCGCACAATCTCCGCATTGTCGGACATGATGTCTATTTGCTTGACCATACGTCGCTCCTTTTTGGAAATAAGTACGAAAGCGCCGCGCGGTTTTTGAATTATCTTTGCGTTTACCATCCCGAACTTGAACGATGGATATCGGAGTACATAAGAAAAAACCGGGGAGAAGACGAATATCTTTCTCTCCGGCTCATGCGCGCATACAAGATGGGATTTTTGCTCCAATTTTACACCGGCTCGCTCGCACAAACGGAAGGGGACTTGCACCGCCTTGCATGGGAACGAATTTCTTTTTGGAAGAGCGTCCTCTCGGCGATACTGAATGATGAATTTGTCCCGGTTGAGACGGTTCTCAAATATAAAAACAAAAGAGATTCCCTCCGAAGCGAGGAGGAAGTGCGCCGACAAAAAAAACTGCATCAAATATAGGGTTCGGATATTCCTTTCATTGTATTATTTCTCTTGCTTGAGAGAGAATTTCCCGATTGTTCGCCATGAAGATTTTTTGCGATTCTTTTGAAAAAGATATTTCTTCTCCTTTTTCGTTTGCGACAATTCCGCCCGCCTCTTTCAGAATGCCGATGGCGGCCGAGATATCAAGTGTGGAAAGCGTGCCGTAAATATTCGCCTCAATTCTTCCCGCCGCGACAAAACAAGCGTCAAGAGATGATCCGGCAAAATTCTCGGTTTTTTTGGCACGACCGAGAAGCGCCGCATAAGACCTCCCGCCCCATTCATGAAGTTCTTTTTTTCTTCCCGTGTGAAAAAACACGTAAGATTGTGCGAGATCGGTGATGTTTGATACGAAAATTCGTTTGCCGTTCAAAAATGCACCTTCGCCTTTTTTGAAACTGAAAAGCTCTTGCGTGACGGGATTAAACACTGCGCCAAGCGCCGGCTCACCCTTATGAAGGAGTCCGAGAGAAATCGCAAAGTGGGGAATACCTCGCGCAAAATTCGCCGAGCCGTCTATCGGGTCAATCGTCCAAAGATACTCACTCTTATTTTCAGCCCCGCTTCCTTCTTCGGAATAAATGCCGTGTTCCGGATATGCTCTCCGAATTTCGGCAATAATGAAATCATTCACAGCAAGATCAACGCTCGTTACAATATCGCGAGGATTGCCGCCCTTTGAAGATATTTCAAACCCTTCGTCGCGTTTTTGCAAAAGCAGTTTTCCCGCTTCTTGTATCGTATGTAACAAAAATTCGTATGGTTCCATTAAGAAATTATCGCAAGAAAAACTTGGTTTGTCCATAACAATTACAACATATTATAGATATTGTGTCTGGAGGTTTAACCTCCAGACACAATGGAAAATATGGGTTATAAAAAGCCCCGCTCCGCCAACTGGCGGATTGCGGGGTATGTTTTTACAATTCAACGATATTTTCTTTCACGAAATCAAGCGTGACACCAAGGCGTTTGGCTTCCTGTTCTTGAAGGGCGCGTTTCGTGTCGCGAACTTCTTTGTGGCGGGCTTTTCCGTCTTCGGATTCGCGGATATCAAGCGAGCCCTCGGCGTTTATGACAGCCGCGCATTTTCCGTATAATTTTTGAAGACGGATAAGCGGAGCGACTTCTTCAACGCCGAGTTCGGAATCGAAACCCCACTGATGCTTTTCGTTAAATGGCATAGTTTTCATATCCCATACCGCGAAGGTATTTTGAATTGGTGAATCTTGAACATCATTCAATTCTTTTATTCTCACTCCAACAACATGAAAATCCTGATAGAGCGCAAAGATAACTTTTCTCATTGTTTCCGTTGTAAGGTACGATATTGCTTTATGTGACATAATCAAACAAAAGCGTATGTAATACCACCCCATTTTTGTCATGGCAGAATTTAAAACTTCACAACTATGATGTCCGCGAACAGAGAGAACATGTACACAAGAAGAAAGTGATTCTTCTTGAATTCGTTTTTCAAGTTCTTCTGCGGTCGATCCGCAATCGTAATCGATTGGTACTATAATGAATATATGTTCAAAACATGAAATATTGAAAAATCTAATACTCATAGCTTGCTCTATGCTTTTCATTGCTCGTTCTACTACTTCCGGCACGAGTTCCGGTTTTTTTGCGTACGAGCGAAATATTATACCTATTTTGGGCGTCATTTCAGATCTCCTCTAAAATCAAAAAACAAACAGACAATATCGTCTGTTTGTATTTATACCACAAATTCAATTATTTTGCAAGGGCTACGTCAAATACTTTTTCTTTCATATCTTTTGCGATGAAGTTCCAATTGTATTGCGTTGTTACCATTTGGTAGGCGTGGTCAGTAACTTTCTTTACCTGCTCTGAGTGAGTGAGAATATCTTTTACCGCTTCGGCTATTTGTATCGGCGAGTCTTTGTCTACCGCCCAACCGGTTGTTTCTTTGTCGGGGTTTCTTTTTTTATCAAAAAGAAAATCGGCAATACCTCCTTCTTGTGTGGCAATTATCGGCAGACGCGAAACCATGGCACTTGCAAACGAATTTCCAAAACCTTCGCTTCGGCTTGGTCGGCAGAATATTTCTGAGATAGCTCTTGATTTTGCTGTCATCGTTCGGTCGACGTGTCCAGTGAAATACACACGCGATTCAAGCTTCATTTCCGCTACCATTTTTTTGAGTTTTTCTTCGTCTTCTCCGCCACCTACGACGAGTAATTTTATATTTTCGGGAAGAAAAGAAAGCGCGCGAATAATATCATCAACAGCATTTTTTGTTACAAGACGAGAAACAGTAACGATAAGAATATCACCTGGATTTTTTCCAACTTCTTTTTTGTAAGCTTCCAATTCGTCTATCGGAAAAGTTTTCGAAGCTTCCGTACTTGCACCATTTGGAATGAAAACAATATTACCCACATATCCCATTTTTCTCGCCCATGAAGAAAGAAAATTTGATATAACCTGCACGACATCGGCTTTTGTGAACGCGCGTTTGAAAAGAGGAAAAACCGGTTTGTAGAGACGTTCCATGTATTCCGGCGGGTCGCCCTCCTGAAGCGTTAAAACGCTCGCAACTCTTGGAGCGAGTATTTTAAAAATCGCCTGCGGAACTCCGCATGGATGTGCCATCATTGCCCACGAGGCGTCAAAATGATATTTCCGGTTAAGGGCAAGCGCTTTTATCGGAGCCCAAAAAAGAAAGAGGTGTTTATTATAATGAAGCGGGAATTTTTTGAGGTCGGGAACAGTTATGCCGTCACGAGAAAAACCGATGCGATGAACGGTAACATTTCCGACCTTTTCGATGCGCGGAGTTTTTTTATCGTATCCGAGTGCCACCATATGAAATTCAATTTCGTCGGGTGAAATACGGTCGGTGATTTCTTTAATCGCCACCTCAGCGCCACCCACCGGCTCGGGATAATATCCGAGCGAAAAAATGAGAACTTTTTTCATGTTTTTTATTTACCCTGAGCTTGTCGAAGGGTTTTTAATTTCTTTAATATATTCTTTGAGCGAGTGTTTTGCCTTCCAACCAAGTTTTTTTATAAGAGTGAGATCAAGAGTTGAATCGGGGCGACTTGTTTTTCTGGCAGGCAACATTTCCATTTCACCGCCAAAAAGTTCCGCGACTTCTTGCGTCGTGTGTTTTTCGTCCGAAGCGATATTATAGCCATCACCTACGCCTTTTTCTCCGATCAGAAGAAGTGCGTTTATTGTATCCGTGACGTGTGTATAAATCCTTTTTTGTGTTCCGGGAAGGCGAACAGTTCGAGGAATTCCCGTGAGATATTGTTCTTTGAATATTTCAATGACGGTCCCATATCTTCCTGAGTTCTCACGCGGACCATATACATTTGAAAAGTAAACCGTGGCGTGTGGAAGTTCGTACCATTTTCCGTAATTTGCCACAAGCTCGGTGTTTGACGCCTTTGACCATGTATACGGCGAAAGGTCGCGACCTTCTATTCCATCGGCTCGCTTATCTGCAAATTTTGTTGACGAGCCGGCATATACCAATTTACATTTATTTTTTCTCCAAAATTCAAGTACGGCGATAGTGCCGATGGTATTCATATCAAAAACGACATTTGGTTCTTCTATCGAGACTGCGGTGCGCGAATATTCGCCCAGATGATAAATAATATCGGGTGTTTCCGAAATGTGTTTTTCAATATCTTTGGTGTGTCCGCGACGGTATTCGGCGCCTTTGATGTGGTTTGCTTTTTTGCCGGTGAAGTAATTGTCCAAAGAAATAACGCGATTTGCGGAATCGGCGACCAGCCGCTCTATGAGGTGCGAACCGATAAAGCCAGCACCGCCGGTTACGAGAATTATTTTTTGCTTATTTTTGGTCTTTTTCATCCCCAAATTTTACCTTAAAATACGGGCTTTGTGAACACTTGACCCTGTTAGAAAATTTATGCACAAACAAAATATTTATTTGAATCAGGCAAAAACCCGCATAAAACACTGAAAATATAAGACTATTTTCTATTTTTCTAACGTGGTTGACAAAAGCATTACAATATGATAATATAAACATATAAGGATAATTTGAAAAGATAGTCGGAGTGAGCTTCATGACCGCCACTCAATTATTAATTTATCGTTAAGGAATTTCAAAAACAGTCAACCTTGCAGGCTTAAGACGATATCGGCGAAGCCGATATCGTCTTTTTGTTTGTTTTTACTGAAACTCAGTCTGATTTTCCCTGTTTTTTG
>JBAYGK010000022.1:0-12274 GCA_041666665.1 Minisyncoccota bacterium | reverse complement strand
ATCGCACTCTGCTGTAAAAGCGGTTCGCCTCCCGTGATTACCAATCGCGGAGGTTTATTTTTGATGCCGCCCCTTTCCCATTCTTCGCGTATTTTTCGGGCGGTCTCATCAATGCTCCACACTTCGCGCTCCATCGTAAATTCCGGAAGTTCTTTCTTCCACGTGTACGGCGTATCGCACCAAGCGCAGGCAAGATTGCAGTGATGCAAGCGAAAAAACACCGCCGGTTCCCCCGCCGTTCTACCCTCCCCTTGTTCGGCAAAAAACACGCCGTCGCCCGATACAATAAAGTTCATGTTAATAACAATAACATCATGCCGGCAAGTAGGAAAGCCTCAACGCCAGACTTGACATTTTTATATAAA
This sequence comes from Minisyncoccota bacterium, assembly GCA_041666665.1. Lineage (GTDB taxonomy): Bacteria > Patescibacteriota > Minisyncoccia > Phycocordibacterales > CAIJYI01 > CAIJYI01. The sequence goes on along the minus strand of JBAYGK010000022.1, from coordinate 11,909 downwards.
TGGTATATTATTTCTCCCAGTCTTCCACGAGTCAACGAGGTTATTTAAAAATGAAAAAAAGCGAAAAAAAGACAGCAGAATATGCTGAACATATCGGTTTTTTAAACCCAGAAGAAGATCTTCCCGTCTTCTTTGTCCACATCAAAGGAAAGTGCTACGCGTACTATATGGACATAAAGACCAAACGTATATGTGCTCTCGCCTTTAATACATACGATATCAACAAAGCGAGTACACACCGTTACGACGGATTCCCGGCTTCGGAATGGGATTGGCTTCACGAAGCAGAAAAGCGCAACATCGAGATCTCTTCAAGTGGTCGGGTAACCACGAATGAAAAAGAGGATATCCGTAATCTTCTTGCTGATACGTATATCGGAAAGAAGATAGGGCTTAACGATTAACACATAAGGACAACAGCGTACCAAGAACCGGTACGCTGTATTTTTTTAAGGTCCAAATTCATACCCGTTTACAACAATAGCATCCCATCGCCGAATGAGAAAAACCGAAAATCATTTTGCATCGCCTCTCCATACAGTTCAAAAAGTTTTTCCCGTCCGACAAAAGCGGAAACGAGCATCAGAAGCGAGGATTTCGGCACATGAAAATTCGTAATCATTCCGTCAACAAAGCGGAATGCATACCCCGGACGGATAAACAACCGCGTTTCGCCGACCTCCCCGAGGACTCCCCTCGGGGTTCCCGAGGGGAGTCCTCGGGGAGAAAGTTCCGCCCATTGTTCAAGCGTCCGCACGGCGGTTGTTCCGACGGCGATTATCGGTCTTCCCTCTTTTTTGGCTTTCATAAGCGCCTTCGCGGTTTTTTCGGGAACTTCGTACCATTCTTTGTGGAGCTTCCCCGTTTTGAGAGCTTCTTCCGTGAGTGGCGCAAAGGTGCCGAGATTTACGTGAAGTGTTACGAACTCAATTTGAATTCCCTCTTTTTTCAGTTTCGCCAACAATCGTTTCGTGAAATGCAATGATGCGGTGGGCGCCGCAACGGATCCGATTTTTTTCGCGAAGACTGTCTGATATTTTTCGCGCAGTTGCGTCTCTGAAAGTTTCGTATTTTTTATATATGGAGGAATCGGCGTCTCCCCGTATTTTTTGAAAATTTTCTGAATGTCTTTAACTGGAAACGACGGTTTCAAAGTATAAATTTTATCTTCCTTTCCCAAACATTCAAACCAAATTTTCGGCGTCAAAAAAACCCGTTCCCCAATTTCCAAAAAATGATTCGTGAGCGCTAAAATACAATCGTCGTCCGTAACTTGGGGGTCGTTCCGCCCGTCCGTGGCGGTGCGTCCCCCAAGTTCGTCGTTCGTCGTATTCGTTGATCCGACATAAAAAACCTCCACCCGCCCTCCTGTCTTTTTCGTACAATGCAACCGCGCCGGAAACACCTTTGTATCATTCAAAACCAAAACCGCACCCTTCGGCAAATATTTCCCGATGTTTGCAAAGGTATCAAAAACAGGACCCTGCCCTGCGTAGCTTTTAGCGGAGCAGGGACGTTTGTACACCAACAACCCCGCCGAATCCCGCGGTTCCGCCGGCTCAGTCGCAATGAATGACGGGTCAAACGGATAGTCGTATTCGGATAATGTTTGTTCTAGGGATTTCATGATTGTTTATGTTCCCATCCAGTTCATACTATCATTAAATATCTTTCTTGGCAAAAAATATTCAAATTTATAGCGGTATTTTCATTGGCGTGCGGAAATACTTGATTAAATTCTTGACAAATATTCTATTTGTGATATAATAGAAAATAATTAAGTTGTTATTTCACAAACGAGGAGAAGTGTCATGAAATGGTTAAAAGAGTTATTCTGTAAACATAAATGGGAAAAGATTTATGAATCAGAGCCGTACCCGGTAGCGTGTATCAGACGCTATCTGACCGTAGAACAAATATATGAATCAGAAAGAATAGACAGAAAGTGGAAATGTTCAAAATGTGGCAAAACCGACTGGGACCACATCCACACATATGATCCTCCAAACCCATACTACAGATAAAAAGAGTTGTTGAAGTCCGTGCGTTCGCGCACGGACTTTTTTAAATCAGTCCATTTTTTATTTTCTCTCTAAATTCTTTTGCTAGATTGTTTAGATAATAAAGATTATGAAAAGTAACCAAATGCATTCCCGTGTACTCCCCCGCGCGGAAAAGATGAGCTAAATATGAGCGAGTGTAATTTTTGCAGACGTAGCAATCGCATTTCGGGTCTAACGGTTTTTTATCTTTTAATAAAACTGTCTTTTTCATGTATATTCTTCCGCTACTCGTGAAGGCAGTGCCGTGTCTGGCGTAGTGTGTCGGGGCGATGCAGTCAAAAGTATCCACTCCCGCGCGGATCATATATTCAAAATCTTCGGGATGTCCGACGCCAAGCAAGTGTCTTGGTTTTTCTTCCGGCAATTCTCCAAGAGTACTTCGCAGCATTTTTTCCATTTCTTCTTTTTCGTAGCCGAATTCTCCGCCGATCGCAAAACCGTCAAAACCCATCGCGCCGATTGTCCGCGCGCTTTCTTTTCGCAAGTCTTCCCATTTTCCGCCTTGCACGATTCCGTACAATGCTTGCTTTCCTTGCCCGCCGAAGCCTTGGCGAAGGAGGGTATTTTTGTGCGCTTTCAAACAAATCTTCGCCCAGCGGTGGGTGCGTTCTACTGATTTTTTCATGTAGTCGTAATCCGCGAGCGGGCTCGGGCATTCGTCAAAAGCGAGAATGATATCCGCCCCAATCTTTTCTTGTATCGCAATGGATTCTTTCGGGCCGAGAAATAATTTCGCGCCGTCAATCGGCGATCGGAATTCCACGCCTTTTTCCGTGATTTTTATTTTTTGCGGCTGCATTCCCTCTTCAATCGTTCGTTCTTCGCCCTTTTTCAGAATTTTCCCCACGCCGTGATCTTGCCCGAAGCCGAGCGAGAAAACCTGAAATCCGCCGGAGTCCGTCATCATCGGTCGTTTCCAGCCCATGAATTTATGCACGCCGCCATTCGTCTTTACAAGATTTTCTCCCGGACGCAAATGCAAATGAAAGGTATTGGAAATAAGCATCTGCGTTCCCGTCCGTTCAACGTCTTCAGTAGAGAGCGTTTTTATAGTCGCCTTGGTAGCCACCCCAACAAAAGCCGGCGTTTCCACCGTACCATGCGCCGTTTTCAGCAACCCAAGCCGAGCTTTGCTTTTCTTGGATTGTTTGATTATGTTGAATTCCATTCCTAGACACTACACTATTTCCGTGTTTTTGTGAATGTTGACTTATTTTTACACTTGTGCTAGTGTAAAAATAAGTAATGTTGCTTGATACATTTGAGAAGATAAAAAATGAAAATAACTTTTGCCATTAGTGCGAAGAAACTTTCTGACTTTTTAAAAGGAGAAGAAGTTTTTTATAGTGGAATAGCCGGCGATGGTTCCGGAGGCATTCGTATTGAGTGCGAAGAAAAGGATATAATTCTTACAAAACAAACGGAAGCATCCCCATCTCTGCGCAGAAATATGGAAAGGTCTTAGTCTCCGTCCACATACAACCGCAAGCGTCCAATGCTTGCGGTTTTCTCTATCCCCAATCACTTGGACGTCGGACGTCCAAGTAAAATCATTCAATCATCAAATACTTTTCTTCCCTTTCCGTCTTTTTTCTATCAAGCATTATCGGAAGCGCATCCTCAGCGTATTCTTTATACTCCTCTTTATTGTTGAATTGTCCAAGAATAATATCTTTCTCGCACATCGGTTCCTTCGTCGTTCCCGTATATTCCTCCCAGCTTGATTTAATCAACTTGGACGTCGGACGTCCAAGTTGATCATTTATGCCATGAACGCGAAAATTTAAATTTATATAAGCACTGAGATGAAGTAAATATTCATTTGAATTAACCCAGACGGCTTTGAATTTTCCACGAAATAAATGCCCGTGTCTTTTATTTCTCTGGTTGTAATATTTCGTATATCCCCCTCCAAGACGTTTCATAAATTCACTGATTCCATTTTCAGCAACTTGTTCCAAAAGCAAATGAAAATGATTTGGATTTATGCAATATGCAATAATATTCACCAATTGCGACTTGGATGTCGGACGTCCAAGCGATTGGACATGATTAAAGGATTGTTCATAAATACTCCCTATCGGGGTTTCGCTGTTGAACATTTTTAGACTCTCCAAGAACCGCGACGAATCATATTCATCTGAAACAATGTCGCGATCTTCTATTCCGTGATTATACACATGATAAAACTCGCCCATGGCGAATGATTCTTTTGACATAATAATCATTATACCACTTGGACGTCGGACGTCCAAGTGGATTTGACAAATATGCGCATTGGTGCAATTATTACTGCAGATTGTTTTTCTCTATGACCCTCTTTTAAAACTTTCGGGAATAAAATTATGAATGTATTTCTTCGGAGCTTGCGCGCTCCTTTTGTTTCCGTTACGCTTTCCGGTATTTTTCTCGGGACGGCAACGGCGTTTTTTACCGCCCATCATCTGCACCTCTTCGCCGTATTGGCGGTCGTGTTTGTGGCGGTAACCGGACACATCTCGGCAAATCTCTTCAATGATTATTTTGACCATCGTTCGGGAAACGATGTGCGAAACAAAAACATAACGCCGCTTTCGGGAGGAAGCCGCGCCATTCAGGATTACGGCCTCGGCGAAACGAGCGTACTTCTGTATGCTTGCGCCTTTCTCTCACTCTGTGCGTTTGTCGGATGCTGGTTTGTTTATGCGGAACAAAATATCCGCTTCGCTTATTTCGGACTGGCGGGACTTTTTCTCGGTTTTGCCTATACCGCGCCTCCGTTCAAACTGGTGTACAGAGGACTGGGCGAACTGACGATTATCATCACGTTCGGACTGTTCGTTGTCGGCGGAGCGTATTTTGCTCAAACCGGAAACATCACGCTTTCGGCGCTTGCCGCATCTTTGCCCGCTGGACTTTTGACCGCCGTTATCCTTCTCGTCAACGGTTTTCCCGACAGAGTCGCGGATACCGCTTCCGGAAAAAGAACCTTCATCGTCCGCGCCGGAAAAAATCGCGCCGTTCGCCTCGTCAAAGGTTTCGTGATTATGTCTTACCTGATAATCATCGGCGGCGCGATATGCCATCTTCTTCCCTGTGGAGCGTTTGCCTCGGTTCTTTCGCTTCCGATCGCCGTGCAATTCTTCAAAAAAATTGAACGGATAGATGAAGAATTCTTGCCCGTCGGAATAAACGCCATTGTCTTGCAAATCGCCTTCACTATTTCCACGGCTCTCGGCATCGTCATAAGCGCGATTTTTGCTTAAGCAAACCAAAGCCCGCCCGTATCGGCGGGCTTTTTTCTAAGACATCTCGGCTTTTTTCTCATTCAATATGATATCTTTCAAATCGCTTCGTTCTTGCGGATCATCCGATTGAAAATATTCCAAAATAAGTTTATCGCGTTCCTGGCTGTTTTTCGGATCTTGCGATGATTGAAATTTTGCCAATATTTCAAGCGATTTCTTTCCATAAATCTGTTCAATATCGCGGAGATGCATCATTTCACCGGTGAATTGTCCTCGTATAATCCGCGTGAGAGAAAAACCGGGTTTTTCTCTCCTGTGCTTCGCGATTTTTTCCACGAGGGCATATACGAGCTTTTGATTCGGCACATATATCCCGTAACCGATATCCGCGAGTTGTTCTTGCGTGATTCCAAATCGTTTTTCAAGTTCCGCCGCCTCTCCCTGAAGGAGCATTCTTTGCGTAATGCAAACAACGCCTTCGTTAAAACCGTTGAATTTTCTTTCACCGTTTTCGGGAGATATTACCAAATATCCCGTTCTGTAACTCCCGACCGAAACTTGTTTTTGCGCATCAACGCTTGCGTGATATTTCAAACGCGAAGACAGGTGGATGCATTCGTGCGTCAAGTCTTCAAGATTGAACATTTCCCTGTCATCGGGATTGGAGCCGGAAGAAACGGCCTCGTTGTTCATGTATATGGCTTGTTCGCTCGTGCGAAATAAACCGCCGGCATCGCACACCACGCCGGGGAATTTTTTTTCAAAAATTTCTTTTGCCAAAAAATGTATTTGCTCCGGTTCAACAAAACGTCCTTCGTGAGGAATGGAGAGCTTTTTGAATGTTTTTTCCAGAGTTGCTTCCGCGAATTCAATGTATTCAAGCTGTTTCCGCGTTTTTTCAATTTCTCCCTCAATCGGCTTTGCGCTTGTATCGCGTAGCCCGTCAAGCATTTCTTTCACGCGAGATCTTACTTTTGATTTTATCACCTCTTTCTCTTCATTTTCACCGGAAACGCCGCCGATAAGTATTGAATCTTTTTCCATAAAAAATATGTCGGAATTATTATTCCTTTTCTTTTATCGGTTGTTTTAATTTCTCAATTTCCGCACCTATTCTTTTTCTCTCTTCTTCGTCGTCGGCATTGGTACGAAAATAGTCCGCAATCAACTCATCACGCCGATGATCGTCTTTGGTTCCAAATACCGATTTATATTCCGCCAAAAGATCAAGAGACCCCTTTCCGAAAATATCATCTATATCGCGCAGAGGCATCATGTCTCCCGTGAATTGTCCTTTTATCAGCCGATACATTGATCTGACCGGACTTTCTTTTCTGTATTCGCCGATAGCTTCGGCTATATCAAAAACAACATCCTGATTTTGCGCATAACGATTATAGTGCGAATCTTGCCTCATTTCTTTCGTAATCCCCGTTCGTTTTTCAAGTTCTTCCAAAAAATCCGAGAACAAAAAATTCTGCGTTATACAAACCACTCCTTCGTTCCATCCGTTGAATTTTCTCGTCGGCTTCCCGTCTGTAACCGTCGTCATCGCATAACCGACGCGATAATCAAACGGAACGACGGAATCGTCCGTTCCGACGATTGCCTGATAAGAATGACGCGATGCCAAATGAATGCATTCGTGCGCCATGTCGGAAATATCAAATATTTCCTTTTCACCTTCCGGCGCATCTTCATTTCCGTCTTTCAAACAAATCGCGTTTCGCATTCCATCGTGAAAACCGCCGACATCAAGCGATACATGCTGAAATTCTTTTTCAAAATCCTCTTTCGTAAAGAAGTGTATTTGTCCGTCGGAAACGATATTTTGCTCATGCGGGATTTTGAAACGATCAAACATCGCGGAAAGAAGAGCCCCTGATGTTTCTATCGCCTTTTTTTCTTTTTCCGTTTTTTCGCGTTCGGAAGGAAAAGGCGATTTTCCCTCTTCATGCAAGAACTTGATGCCTTCTTCAACGCTATCCTTCAGGATTACCCGGTCTTCCTTTTCAATGGGATTTCCCGTCATTTTTATCGGAAAGTTTTCCATATTTTTTATTCTGAAAGTTATTAATCGCAGTACCGATACCGAACCCCCATACTGCAACCCGCAAGAGCGCAACTTGAAGAATCTTGCCTGATTCGCAAATCGTCTTGTTTGATTTTTTCCATGTCGTCCCCTTTTCCGCGATACAGGCATTGCTCTTTCGGCTCTGTCCCGCCGCAACACCCGCAACCGCAGGCGGTATACGTTTCTTTTTCCGCTGACGATGCGCTTATTGTCGCCGACACGGGAAAAGTTTCTTCCGTTCGGCTCTTGTTTTCTCCATACTTTAATTTGGAAATGACTGAAAGCGCCAAAGCCAAGATTATCACCAAAATAACCGTCCCGAAAAATATTTTTTCCAATATCTTCATGGCCTATTTGATGTCAAATATTTGTTTCAATTCCGCGATACCCTCTTCAAACGGCACCGTCGGTTCCCAACCCAAAAGTTCTTTTGCGAGAGAATTATCGGCAAGCGTATCATGCGGTTCCAAACGCGGAGCAATGTGTTCCACCGGACCGCCGATAAGTTCCGCAAGCTCGTTAATCGTATGATTTTTCCCCGAACCGATATTGATCACCTCGCCTTTCCCGACCATATCTCTTTCCGCGGCAAGAATATTCGCGCGCACCACATCGCGCACGTGGGTCATATCGCGCGTCTGCGTGCCATCGCCGGTAATCGTAAGAGGTTTCCCTTCACTCCGCAATCGGAGAAATAATCCGATGACCAGCGCATAAGCGCCGGCGGGGTCAAGCCGCGGTCCATACACGTTGAAATACCGCAAAGAAACCGTCGGCAACTCATAAATCTCGCTGAAAAGCCGGCAATATAATTCGCCGATATGTTTGTGAAGACCGTACGGGCTTTTCGGGTTCGCCGGCATATCTTCGCGAAGCGGCATACTATCTTGGTCGCCATACGCCGAACTTGATGCGGAAAAAACAACCTTTGAAACGCCGGCATCTTTCGCGGCTTTCAAAATATTGAGCGTACCGCCGACATTCACGTCGTTGGTTTCAATCGGATGTTCAATGGAATACTGAACGCGAGGAACGGCCGCAAGATGAAATACGTATTTCGCGCCTTCCATAACGGCATGCATATCCGAAAGATTGCGAATGTCTTTCTCGTGAAAAATCGTCCTCGGATCAACATTCTCACGATGTCCCGCAACAAGATTATCAATAACGTGCACCTCGTACCCTTTTTCAAGAAGTCCGTGAACGAGATTGGAACCGATGAATCCGGCGCCGCCGGTTACCACCACTTTTGTTTTATCCATAAAATCAAAATATAAATAATAAAAGAATCATTGTTATTCGTTTTAAAAAACCGAACCTTTTACCTTCTTTTCCCACATCTCGCGCCTTTGTTTCAGCCATTCTTCTTTATCAAACCCCGCCACTCTCTCTTTCATTTTTGGAAGCGATGCTTCGTCGTTATACATGAGCAAGGCTATGATTTCTTCAATGCGGGAGTTCTTTTTTTTATCGGTCAGTTGGTTCAACTCGGTTTTAAGCGCCGTGCGATATTGCTCAATTTTCGGTCCTTTGCCGGGACGAAAAATAACGAACGAGCCGGCGCCCAAGCTCCGATTATCATTCCAAATTTTCTCTATTTCCTTTTTACAGTACGTTGTTTCGTCAAAACGAATGGCGATGTTTTTTTCTTTATACTCATTCTCAACCGCACGGAGGGCATCGTCAATTTCATCGGTCCATTTTTCATACAGCACGTAAGCGTCAATATCGGACTCCGCGTTGCTGTATCCTTTCGTCTGCGAACCGAACGGAAACACGCCGATAAACTCCGGAAATTTTGAAAGTTCTTTATTGACTTTTTCCGCAACTTCAAAAACGAGTTTGTTTTTCCCGCCCTCAATATCCGTCGCGTCAAAAAGCTTGTTTGAACGAAGCTTTTTCTTTTCGGGAGACGCTTCTTGTTTTGTTTGTTTTTCCATGATTTTAATTTTGAAATTGGATATTGGGAATTATTTGCTAATCGTACTCCGCTACACCAAGGGCAACCCTTTCCCCGCTCGCAAGCTCGCTCCTTAAGGGTCGCCCTTGGTTCCGCTCAGTGCTTATTTCCCGCTCCTTGATAATAGCGTCTTAACCGTCAAGAGCGCAATCTTAATATCCAGCATGATTGACCGATTCTTTATATAGTACAAATCATACGAAAGTTTGTTTTTTGTTTCTTCAACATCAATGCCGTGATGTGGGTGATTTTCGTGGTAAATCTGCGCCCAGCCGGAAAGGCCCGGTTTGATGAGATGGCGGATATTATAGTATGGCACCTCCGCGGCGTATCGCTTTACCGGATCGGGAAATTCCGGGCGAGGACCGATGAGGGAAATGCTCCCGAGAAGAACATTCCACAATTGAGGAATCTCGTCTATGCGACTTTTGCGCAAAAAAGCGCCGACTCGCGTTACTTTGTTTTCCCGCTTCGCCGAGTCTTCGCGGGACAAGTCCGTCTGTCCCCACGCGCCGCCGTCATCCGATGTCATGGTGCGGAATTTCAAAAGATGAATGATGCCGTTCCCTTTTCCGATCCGATCCTGATGGCTGAAAATCGGTCCGTCGTCGTCAAGCTTGATAGCGATAAAAACAAAAGGATACAACAACAAAGAAACAAGAAGGGCGAAGAAAGATACGACGATGTCCATCAAACGCTTTAAAATGTCATACACCGGATGCGATGAGGACGAAATATTTTGCAAAAACCAATTGTAACGGAGAAGGGAGAGCGGAACGCGGTCAAAGATATCTTCATACACTTTATGCATGTCAATAAAATTCACGTTCGCAAAAATGAGATTGTAGAGATGCGGCAAAAGAGGCTCTATTCTCGCGCTCTTGGAATCCAGCACCACGACTGAAATGCCATTCTCGTACACCGGGCGCACGAGATCATCTTCCGCGTCAAAACCATCTTTCCCGATGTCCAAAAAACCGACAAAAGACAAAGAATACCGCGAATTGTGATTCACCTCTTCATACAGTTCGCGTATTTCCTTCCCTTCGCCGACAAGAAACGCTTTTTGTTTTTTGCGAAAGCCGAAATATGAAACGAGGCGCGTCCTCCAGATTAAAATAAAAGCGAATGAAACGGCAAGATAAATAAACAGCAGAATCTTCGGCGTGATGATAAGCGCGGGAATGAAATAGAAAAAGATGACGGCGAGAACGCTGTTGATTATTTGAGTGTTAAGAATAAGCGTCGGCAAACGGCTCTTGAAAAGGAGCGTATGCTTTCCGTATAAACCGGCAACAAAGAAACTGATAACCCAAGCGGTAAAAATAAGAGAGAAAGGAAAAAGATGGAGATAAAACAGTTCCCGCGACGGCGCCGCCAGATTACGTAGGAAAAGCGCCAGCCATAAAGAAATGACAAAAACGACGATATCGCCCAAAAAAAGCAAAAGCCCTTCTTTTTTGTTATAAATAGTCATGTAATACATTATAGTAAGAATCGCGCAAAAGGGCAAAGCAAAGCGAACAGGAAACCCGCATATGCCGTATAACCGATTATGTATGAAAAATGTTGCAGGCGGGTGTGCATATCTGCATCAAAAATGTTTGCGGCAGTCAACAATATTATATATAATGGTAATTAAGAGTTTGAATCGGAGTATTCGCGCGCACTAATCTCCATCGCGCCAAAAAAAAAGACAAAAGCCCGTGTCTTTTGCGTTTTTGTCGGGTATTTTAACTTATACCAAATCTTCACTTGCCATGATAAATAACGAGATTATCTCATTCATTAACAAGGTCTCCGTCAAAGGAACAAGCCGTGAACAAATACGCGCCGCCTTAATAGCGGATGGCGGATGGACGGCGCAAGATGTTGATGAAGCGTTCCGCGCGATAGACACGCCAAAACTATCGGAAAAAATATCCGCGGACAAAGTAAAAGAAGAAGATTTTTCCGATACCTCTGTTTCTTCCGATATTCCTCGCGGGCAAGAGGCATCCGAAAACAAAAACGAATCTATTGCGGATTTACCGCCGGAAAATGATTTTGTTGACCTTTCCGGAGCATCATTTAAAGATGTTGCCGAAGGATCATCTTTATCCGTCAATCATCCCGATGCCAAGAAAAAGTCCAAAATACCGACTCCTTTGGTTTTTGCTTTTATTGTCTTCGCCCTCATTGCTTCTTTTCTCATCTGGCCGTCGGGAGAAATAAAAGTTTCGCCGCAGGTATTGGAGCAACAACAGCGCGATATGGAGAAAATGATACAAGAATCTCAATCGCTTCTCAATAAATAATTATACAATGCCATGAAATTCAAATTTTTTAATCTCCATAACGCAAGCTCCGCTTTTTTTGCAAAAACGGGACCCGCCGCTCTTAAAAAAGGGTTTACGCTTATTGAGCTTTTGGTGGTTATTGCGATTATTTCATTGCTTTCGTCTGTCGTGATGGCGAGCGTTAGTTCGGCGAAGATAAAAGCAAAAGACGCGGCGATAAAAGCGCAGGTAGCTCAGTGGGTAACCTTGATGGGGCTTAATTTTGATGATTACGGAAGTTATTGCAATTTGCAATACGGGTGGAGT
>JBAYGK010000021.1:0-12386 GCA_041666665.1 Minisyncoccota bacterium | reverse complement strand
CTCCGGCTCACGTTCGGCGTCCCACACCAACCCGTATTTTTTGGAAGCGAGTTCGCCATCCTGTTTTTGTACCAGAGCGAGCAGTTCTTCCTTTGAAAATTTTTCGTATTTGGACATAAGCTTATTTTAAATAAACATCTTTGCGATGCCCGATGTGTACAACGATAACATAAAGTTCGTGTCTTCGTATTTCATAAATGATCCTGTACGGCCACGCACGAACAGAGTATTTCCCTTTAAGCTCGCCTTCGAGTTTTTTTCCTTGAAAAGGATCATCGGCGAGAGACCGAAGCATTTTTGTAACCTTCTCTCTATGCACAGCCGGAATTTTATCGAGCTCTTTTTCCGCTTTTGCTCTCAGGATGAGTTTGTACGCCATATTTTTTCTTTGGTTTTTCAGCGACCACGGGAGCAAACCCCCATTTTTTTTCTAAACTTTCAAGCGTTGCCCATTTTTTATATTCGCCGGTTTTGAACGCTTTTTCTGTCTCCTTAAAATCTTTTTGAATATCAGGAAATTCTGCCAACACCTCCATTGTTTCCAACCAAGATTCGTATTCTTCGGCAGACATAATAACCGCCTTTGGTTTTCCGTCGGAAGTAAGAGTATATACTTTGCTCGGAGACTGCACCTCTTCGGCAATCTCAAAAATACGCTTGCGCGCTTCGGATATTGAAATGGTTGTTTTTGAATCAATCATAATAGGTACATATTAGCGTACTTATTTTATTAAAGCAAATTCAAAGAAGACTTTTGTGTTGAAAACTGAAATATCCTGATTTTGAAACAATAACGTGGTCGGAAAGTTCTATCCCAAGAACTTTTCCCGATTCTTCTAATCGTTTGGTAATTTCTTTATCTTCTTGCGATGGTTCCAAATTCCCCGAGGGATGATTGTGCGCGATTATAACGCTCGCGGAATGAAGAGATATTGCCGGTTCAAATACTTCGCGCGGATGAACAAGACTGGCGTTCAAAGTACCAATGGAAATAATCTGCCTTTCAATAAGCCGATTCTGCGTATCGACATAAAAAACAACAAAGTGTTCCTTTTTTGAGTCACGAATATCAACGCAAAGGTTCCAAACATCCTCGGCGGAAAGAATTTCCGGCTTATCAACATTCAATCTTTTTGCAAGCTCAAGAATTGCCAGTATCTGCGAAGATTTCGCTTTTCCAAGACCTTTAATTTTTAGCAAATCATCAAGAGTAATTTTTTCTTTTCCTTTCTTAGCGACAGCTTTTAAAATCTTTTTTGAAAGTTCAAGAACATTTAACCCCTTAATTCCGGAAACAAGCAAAATCGCCAAAAGCTCATAATCAAGAAGCTTTTCAACTCCATATTTCTGAAGTTTTTCACGAGGAAATTCAATTTTTTGCAAATCTTTTATTTTTGCCATGGTGTCATAATTACAACCGATTGTATTTTGTGTTCCTTCGCTCTCGCCTTCTCCACCGGATATTTTTGTTCGTTTCATTAATTTTCTTAATCTTTTTCCATACCAAACACTATACCCGAAACCGCGTGAAAAATCCATTTTTTAAACCTCGCAAAAACGGCAAATATTTTACGGAGGACTACCCTCCGTAAAAATTATAACTTGGTGTTTTGCTTCATTCTGTTTGATTTTCTTTTTGCACGCATCCGTTATGTCAATTCCGAAATCATGGCACATGAGCAAAAACGCCGCCGGGCGTTATCGGTGAGAGTATGAAGAATAAAAAAAAGGGGCGGAATTTATCCGCCCCTTTTCATAATGTTGCATTTTATTTTATGAAACCGTAGCGGCGCAAAAGCGCGTCAACGGTCGGTTTCCTGCCGAGGAATTTTTTGATTCCTTCCGCGCTGGGACGCGAACCGCCCCGTGAAAGAACCTCCTCCTCAAATTTTTCACCCGCTTTCCAGTTGATTTTTCCATTATCCATGAACACCGAGAACGCGTCCGCATCAAGCACTCTCGCCCATTGGTAATTGTAATACCCCGCCGTATACATGTCGCTTCCAAAAATATGCGCGAAATTCCACGGCATCCTGTTCCAATCATGAATAGTCAACGGTTCCAGCGACTCCGCCATCTTTTTGTAGTAGGCACCGATGTCAACGCTTCCGGGGTCTTCTTCCATGTACAGCAAGAAATCAAAAAGCGAGAGAACGAACAAACGCGTTTCTGAAAAACCTTTTCCGAAGTCCCTGGTCGCAAGTTTTTTCTCCAGAAGTTCATCCGGAATCGGTGCGCCGGTCTTTGCGTGTCCGGACATCAAAAGAATGCTTTCTTTCTCCCAGCAGAAGTTTTCCATAAATTGGCTCGGAAGTTCAACCGCGTCCCACTCCACGTTTGTGCCTGAAACGGAAAACACTTTGCATTTGGTCAAAAGATGGTGCATGTTGTGTCCGAATTCGTGAATGAATGTTTCAACTTCTTCCGAGGTGAGCAAGGGCTCCGAACCGGAAACCGGCGGTTCAAAATTAGCGCAGAGATATCCGATCGGAAGTTGAATGCTTCCATCCGCCAGTTCTCGGCGAACGACACCATCACTCATCCATGCGCCGCCGCGTTTTTCTTTGTTGCGCCCATAGAGGTCCATGTAGAGGCCTCCGGACAATTCGCCGTTCCTATCAAAAACACGGAAGAAACGAACATCGGGATGCCATACTTGTACAAGGGCATCTTCTTTGAAAGAGCCGCCGTATAGACGTTTTATAATCTCAAAGAAACCGGCGAGCACTTTGGAAAGAGGAAAATACATGCGCCATTCCTGTTCGGAAAACGCATACTTTTCTTTTTTTAATTCTTCCGCATAGTACGGAATGTCCCATGCTTCCAAGCGTTTGATTCCGTCTCTTTTCTCCGCAAACGAAGAGAGTTCGCGATATTCCTCATTCGCCGCCGCTTTTGAATACACGGCGATTTTGCGAAGAAAATCAACCACTTCGTCCGTGCTTTCCGCCATTTTTTCCTGAATGGAAACTTCCGAGAAGTTTTTGAAACCCAAGATACGCGCCTCTTCCGAACGGAGCAAAAGCTCTTCTTTCATGATGAGCGTGTTATCAAGCGCATCGCTTTTTTCCGAAGCTCGGGTGTTCCATTCGCGGAAAAATTCATAGCGAAGTTCGCGGTTCTTGGCATTTTCCAAGACAGAGAAAAAGTTGGACCGATTCAAAACAACCAGATATCCTTCCAGTCCTTTTTCTTCCGCCTCCCTCTTGGCGAGCGCAACGGTAGAATCGGGCAAACCCAGAAGCAATGATGCATCGGTAATGTGTTTTTCCCATTCCGAATCGGTCAAGTTATTCTCAAAAGTTGTTTGCAATTCGGCGATTCTCGTTTTAATCTCTCCGAACCGCTTTTTTTGTTCCGCGGCGGGAAGATCAACGCCCGAGAGACGGGACTTTTTAAGAATTCGCGAAACGGCGCAACGCTGTTCATCAGTCAGTTCTCCGTCATCGGAAAGTTCGCCGTACGCTTCATATAAACCTTTGTTTTGCAAAAGCTCCGTGTCAAATTCGCTGATTATTTTTTCGCATCTTGCAAAAACTTCTCGCGAAACGCGCGAGTTCGCAACACTTTGCAAATGCGAAAGAGGCGACCATGCCCGGTGCATTTCGTCCGCAAGCTCGTCCATAAAAAAACCGAAGTTTTTCCATGTGAACGGCGAACCTTCGGCGAGACGCGAAGCAATCTTGGCGCGCTGTATTTCCAGAAGCGCGATTAATTTCTTTTCGGTGTCCTCGGCCGAAATATTCTTCCAATCGTGTAAAATAAGCGTGTTCATTTCAATCTCCTGTTGTTAAAAGTGTCAAAATATTCTAAATTATCTGTGTTTTATTGTATCAAATATATCGTGATTTGTCAATTTTTCGGACGAAAATTTTACGGAGGACTACCCTCCGTAAAAATCATAACTTGGTGTATTTCGTGTGCCTTCCCTTCGCTTTTTCCACCGGATATTTTTTTTCGTTTTGTTTGATTTTCTTTTCGCACGCATCCGTTATGTCAATTCCGAAATCGTGGCACATAAGCAAGACCCAATTAAAAACATCCGCCAGCTCTTCGCCGATATGCGCTTTGTCGGTTTTGAGATATTCTTCAATTTCTTCCGGACTTTTCCACTGAAAATGTTCCAGAACTTCCGCCGCTTCAAGAGAAAGCGAAATCGCCAAATCTTTCGGATTGTGGAATTGTTTCCACTCGCGCGCATCGCGAAAGACGACGATATTTCGGGTTAATGCGTCCAATTGAGTATCTTTTTTCATTGTTTCCAATATATCACGAAAAGCCGCGCAAAAAAAGCGCACTTACATACTTACATAGGGCAGCCCTATGTAACTTACCATAGGGCTGCCCTATGTAAGCCCTATGTAAAATTTGTTTGCAATTCTTTTGTTCTTTTTTGAACGGCGGCAATCAGTTCTTCCAAGGTTTCGTATCTCGGAATGCCGTTATCGTCGCAGATGATGTCCACATTCCCCTTTCTCCAAAAACCGCGCGGACAGCAGACAAAAATTTTGTGGCTGTGAGCAAAAAGCCCGAGCTCAAGAAGCGAAATCGGCGACTGTGTATGCGGATCAAAATAGAGCGCGATAATGTCTGCCGTGAGAAGCCCCCGCTGTTCCCACTCCACTTGTTTTTTGAATTCCGGGTCGTCGCTCTCGGAAGTGATTCCTTCTCCGAAATGTTCTCGGCGCGGATTTAAAAGGTCAATGTCGCATTCGGAAAAAGAACGCGCAAAAGCATCCTGCCACTTTTCCGCCTTTCCCATTTCAATACTGCCGGCAAGAAATATTCTTATCCGTTTTTTTTCTCCTTTTTCAATCTCAAAATTTTCCGGCGCATATATGATGTTCATACGGTAATTATATCAAGTGAAGTTATTTTTTGCACCAAAAGCAATTTATTTATCCCACGTAAAACCGTTTCCGAAATGTCCGTATTGCGCGGTTTCGTAGAATTGCGGTTTTCTGAGATCAAGCCGTTCAATGATTGCTTGCGGGCGCAGATTGTATCCTTTTATTTTTTGTTCTTTGCCGTCAACATAGGCAACGGCGGAAATCGGCTCCGGATATCCTATCGCATAGGCGATAAAAACTTTCGCCTCTTTCGCCCCGCGCTTCACGAAATCCACGGCAATTTTTCTCGCCATATAAGCCGCACTGCGATCAACTTTTGTCGCATCTTTCCCCGAGAACGCTCCGCCTCCGACCTGCACGCGCGGACCGTACGCATCAACCACGATTTTGCGTCCGGTCAATCCCGCATCCGCCGCAAATCCGCCGATTTTCCATTTGCCGTTCGGGTTCCGCATCCAAATTTTTTCTTTCTTCCCCGCAAGCAGGGGCGCGATAACTTCATCAAATGTTTCATCCAGCGTTACGTCGGAAAGATCGCCGCTTTCGCAGAGCGAAGTGATGACGTTCACCACTTTCCCGTCTTCAACCGTAACTTGCGATTTTCCGTCATGAAGTCCCATTGAATGAACGAGCTTCCGAGCAAGAGCCATTTCAAGCGGCATCATTTCCGGCGTTTCGCTCGTGGCATAGCCGACCATGATTCCCTGATCTCCCGCGCCTTCGTGATCAACTCCTTTTCGTATCTCGGGGCTTTGTTTTGAAACGAAGACCTTCACATTGATTTTATCGGCATAGCCGTTTTCTTTATATACCCGGCGCGCGATTTCTTTGTAATCTTTTTCTTCAATCGGCGCTTTCGTGGTTATCTCGCCCGTAAGCACGACGGTGCCGTGCCCTCCCAAGGTCTCAAGTCCGACGCGCGAATACGGATCGTGCGCAAGGCAAAAATCCAAAATGGAATCCGATATTTGATCGCACACTTTATCGGGGTGCGCCCGTGTTACCGCTTCCGCTGTGTGTTTCATATGATTACGATAATAAAAATAGAAAAATAGAATAATAATAAAATTTATAACGAATGGAAAAATAATAAAAATAGGAAAATAAAAGAATTCAAAATGACGGTTTCGTAATATCTTTCTATTTTTTTATTTTAATATTTTCTTATTCGTAATATCTTTCTATTTTGCTATTTTTATATTTTTCTATTAATTAATAAAAAACTTTCCCCGAAGAGAGAAAGCTGTGGATTGATCAAAATAACATTGATCCGTACATCTTTCCCTTGCGGGACGAAAGTGGCACCTTCTCCAAGATATCGCTCTTGGGTGGTTGCCGGACGGATCATAGAGTCGTATCTCTCCCCGTCGCTCGTGATATTCGCAATATTCGGTTGTGCTTCCATCATACCAAAACGAATCCCCGACGGCAATGCTTTTTCGTTTGCAGAGGGATACCCTCTGTATTTTGCGGTATGGCATTTGTTTGGCATTTTTGTTAAAATGACCGCATGAACAACGCTTACGATTGGTACTCGCAATTAATCAAACCCTCGTGGGCTCCGCCATCGTGGATTTTTGGTCCCGCATGGACTTTCTTATACATTCTGATTGCCGTTTCTTACGGAAAAGTTTTTTTGATGGCGTGGAAAAAAGAAATACCGTTCATTGTCGCCTTGCCTTTTATCTTGAATCTTATTTTTAACGCCGCTTTCACTCCGATACAGTTCGGTTTAAAAAACAATCTCTTGGCTTCGTTTGACATCCTTCTTGTTCTCGGCACGCTTGTTTGGTCCGTTATCTCCATACTTCCGTACACGCGATGGGCCGCCTTTCTGCAAATCCCCTATTTCCTATGGGTTTCTTTTGCAACCGTTTTGCAATTAACCGTTACTTATTTAAACAAATAATATGAAAAAAACAGCATTTATCGCGGGAGGAATTATCGTCGGACTTTTTGTCATCGTCGCCGTTGCGGGATTTTTCCGCTTCAATCGCACGAATGACGGAGATATCTTTTTCGGGAAAATGGACGCCTCGGATGTTAAAAATATGTCTCTCGCCATCGGAAGCGAGCTATTCGCTCTTGAAAACGGAAAAGCGGAAAAAGAAATCGCGCCCGATTCCGCAAACAAAAATACTCTCGTCATCTTCGGCGAACCGGTTTACGGCGATTTGAACGACGACAAAAAAGAAGACGCGGCCTTGCTCCTTGTGAATAACCCGGGAGGAAGCGGAACTTTGTATTACGCCGTCCTCGCCATCAATGGCGAAAACGGTTACAAAGCAACCAACGCCATTTTTTTGGGCGATCGCATTGCTTCGCAAACGGTGGAAATACGCGAAGGACATGCCCTATACAATTTTACCGAGAGAAAGCCCGGCGAACCGATGGAAACAACGTCGTCTGTCGGAAAAAGTTTCTGGGTTTTTTACAACAAAACAACGGGCGAAATCAACGAGTGGGTACGGTAGCATATATCTCACGTGAAAAATTGCCCTTTGCCATAATGCATACACAATGAAAAATCGCCCCGGCTTTTAACCGGGGCGATTGCGTTATATCAGTAGCCACCCTCTTTCGGGTAGAGCGGATATCCTTTATCGTCCGTAACTATGGGTTCATCTTTTGTTCCGGTGCCGGAAAGGTTTTCTTCCGGTTCCGGCGCATCTTGAAGCGAGGGATTGCCATTCAAAGTCCGGGCCAAACGGCCGAACAGTATGCCAAAAAAATAGGGCGGTCGTAAAAATTTCATTTTGTACTTCTCCGATGAAAAGACCTGCGGTCTGTTCTCTGACATTAGATATACCAGAAAAAGACAAACGCTGTCAAGGGGCGGGTTTGACACCATTCTCTTTATTCACTAGTATACAAGCAACAGCGGTTCTTTGACTTTAACAACCGAAGGGAGGTTGCGATGACCTGCAAAAAATGCAAAGGAAGACCGGCGGAAGATTTTAATCTGCAAAAATTTTACGAAAACGACTGCCCCGATTGGCGGCGCGCGCATTCCATTCAAACGGAAGAATATCTTAATTTAAAAGGACATTCCCTTCCGGCGTTGCCCGGCATTGATGAAGAAAAAATCGCCGCAATCGGCAATATCGTGCGAGGACTCACGTTCTCTATGATTGACGCGTCAAAATCCGGACACCCCGGCGGTTCATCTTCAAAAGTGGAACAGCTCGTAACGCTTTTGTGTTCCGGCGCATTCCGTTTTGACATGAAGCATCCGAAAAATCCCGGACGCGACCGCCTCGTGTGGTCAGCCGGACATTGTTCTCCTCTCGCTCATTCGTTGAATGCCATCGTGTATGAAACTTTGAGACATTTGGGTGTTCCGATTTCGGATGATGAAAAGAAATATATCATCTATCCCGAAACGCTTCCTCGTTTCCGTTCATTCGGCGGTCCAAGCGGCCACGTGGAATCTCATTATGCTCTGCAAGACACCTCAAGCGGTTCGTCCGGTCACGGGCTTTCCGCGGGATTGGGATTCGCGGCGCTTCACAAATCGTGCGGTCTTCCCACAAAAACATTCGTTATCATGGGAGATGCGGAAACGGAAGAGGGCATGACGTATGAAGCGCGCAATGTTGCGGCAAGCATGGGCCTTTCAAACCTTATCGTTCTTTTGGATCACAACGGCTACGGCATTGACGGTCCGATAAGCCAAGCGATGGCTTCTCCTTTGGTCAACCCTTGGAGAGCGCTCGGGTGGAACGTTATTGAAGTTGACGGCCACAATATCCGCGAACTGGCGTATGCGTACAAAATCGCCGAACACGGATTTCCGAACGAAAAACCGACGGTTATCGTTTCGCACACCACCAAAGGAAAACACTACGGCAAGTTGGAAGATACCTGCGCTTCGCACGGTTCTCCGCTTCCGCACGGCGAATATCTTGAGGTGATGAAAAATCTCGGCTTTGACGGGGTTTGCGAAGGAACTTCCGAAACGGGAATTCCCGCGGTTCTCTCATATCTCGGATTGGAAGAAATGCATTATTTCAAACAGCGTCTCTGCACGGCAAGAAGAAAAATCCAAACGGAAGAAGAATTGCTTTTGCAAATGGATTGGTCGCTTGCAGACAGACCGACGTACGACCATACCGACATTAAACGCCCTGCCGAATTGCCGCCCGAACTCGTCTTCAAAGAAGGCGTTCCGAAGGCGACCCGATTCGCGACGGAAGCATGGTTTGAATGGATGATGAAAAAAACCGGATACTTTTATGTCGGCACCGGAGACCTTTCAGGTTCAATACTGACGAAGAAGGCCGAGGATATGTACGGCATTATCACGCCGGAAAATCCGCTCGGACGAGGAATTCGTTTCGGCATCGCGGAACAAAACATGGCAATGATGATGGTCACAATGGCGCAGGATGTCTTGCCCGGCGGTATACGTCCAATGACGGCATTCGGCACGTATGGCGTGTTTACTTCCATGATGGCAAACTCCGTTCGTATGGGTCTCATCAATAATGCGATGAATCCCGATGCAAAAAGTTTCTTCATCATGCTTGCGGCCCACGACGGACCGGAAACGGGCGAAGACGGACCGACCCACCACGGACTTTTCTGGATGTCGCTCTTTATGGCGTATCCCGGAATCAAAGTATACAAACCGCTTGATGCGAACGAAGCCGTGGAAATGCTTTTCTACGCCTGCAAACGCGATGAACCGGTAGCCTTCTCTGTCGCCCGTCCGAACACTCCGGTGTTTGAACGCGGAGAAAAAACGGGAGTTCCTCCCGCAAGAGAAGCATGCAACGGCGCGTATGTCTTCAAACAATATGCCGAAAACGGAAAAGTACAGCTTCCCATCGCGGTTGCCGGCGGACAAATGGTGGCAAATCTTTTAAAAGCGCTTCCTCAAATAGAAGAAAAGTACGACGTAAAGATCATCGCCGTTACTTCTCCTGAACTGTTTGAAGAATTGCGCGAACGCGACCCTGAAAAGGCCGAAGCGATACTTTCGGACGAAGAACGCAAGGTTGTCGTTACTCTTCATAACGGCTGGCCCGGATTTATGCATGCATTCGTCTTGCCGAGCGATCACAAAGATCGCGCGTACGGCATTACGAAATTCCTGCAATCAGGAAGACCGGAAGAGGTTTATCTCCAAGCCGGATTTGACCCCGATGGAATAGCGGACAAAATCTTGAAAAATCCACAACGCCCGTAAACGAGCAAAGGACCCTCTTTTTGAGGGTCCTTTTTTTATTCGTCGTCGGTTGTGACTTTATGGATTTTCAACTTTACAGACTTATACCATATTTAATTAACCACCCCCATTATATATTCCTGTTGCAAACACCGAAATCGCTACCCAAGGTCTCTCCTTTCCCCGTCGTTCCGCTTCGCTACACTCCTCCTTAAGGAAAGACCTTTGTCCGCGATTTCTACTAAAAGTGAGGGGGTTAGTTAAAGATGGTATTATTTCTGCGAATTCATCATCGCTTTCTGTATCTCGCCCTGATATTTCCGCATAACTTCCATTGAAGCGGCGGTTTCTCCTTTTCCTTCTTTTATCTTTTGCTGTATCTCCTTTCCTATCTTCTCAAAAAGTTCCGGATTCTCCGTAACGAGCGCAATGATCATATCCTGCTGTTCCTGCGGAACGCCCTTCAATTTTGACTGAATAAGTTTTTTAACGAAAAAATCTTTTACTCCCATAAAAAATATTATTTATCTGATAGTTTCTCTATTGTATCAAAACAAAAAAGTCTGTAAAGTCATATAAGCGTATAAAAAAACCGGCGACACAAGGCCGCCGATTATCCGTCCGTAAAAACTAATGCGATCTCGGACCGTTTTTCTTTTTGGAAATTTCCGCCAAGGCTTCTTTTTCGGAAAAACCGATGGTGACGAGATAGTCAAGGGGGGTTTTTACAAACAAAAGGGCTATGACATTCGCACTTGTTTTTTCAAATACGCGATGGAAATGAAAACGTTTTTCGGGAATCAATCCGAAACTTTCCAAATATCGCTCTTTCGTTTTTCCTTTCAGTACAACCAAAGCGCGCCGTCCAATATAATCTTTCGGCAATTCTTCAACAAAAACGATGTGATTTCCGGTCATATGAAAATCACCCCCGCTATACCACATTTCGGTAAATATATATTTTTTCCCATAGACGATATCGTCTGCGGAAACAGGTTTTAAAATATCAAAAAACACGTCTTTTCTCCTCTCCTTCCCATGAACGACCAAATTTATAATACTTTGTTTATGTTTGTTTGTCAATTTATCATCGCTCGCTTAATCATGCTACCATGTAAGCATGACAAACCCGCAACAACATTCTTCTCCTCTCGCCGATCGGATGCGTCCGGCGAATCTTGGGGAATTTCTCGGGCAAAGCGCCCTCGTCGGAAAAGGAACTTTTCTTGAAAAAGCGATAAAGAGCGACACCGTCCCTTCTCTTCTTTTTTGGGGACCGCCCGGAACGGGAAAAACGACGCTCGCGCGCATTATCGCCAAAGAAACAAAATCGGAATTTCTGGAACTCTCCGGCGTCGGAAGCGGACTCAAGGATTTGCGCGCCGTGGTTGAAAAAGCGGAAGAAAACCGCGCGAACGGAAAAAAGACGATTCTTTTCATTGACGAAATTCACCGATGGAACAAAGCCCAGCAAGACGCGCTTCTTCCTCATGTGGAACGCGGAACGGTAACGCTTATCGGCGCGACAACCGAAAATCCGAGTTTTGAAGTTATCTCCGCCCTCCTCTCCCGATCACGCGTGTTCACGCTCGCTCCGCTTTCGGAAAAAAATATCACAGAACTTCTGTTGCGCGCCATCAACGACCCCGAACGCGGACTTCTCAATAAAAAAATAAAAGTGAACGATGACGCGCTCGCGGTCATGGCGGGATTTTCAAACGGCGATGCGCGAGTGGCATTGAATACCTTGGAAGCCTGCGCGGGAAGTTCAAAAATCGTTACCAAAGCGCTCGTCAAACAAGTCCTTCAAACATCGCGAACGCTCTACGACAAAACGGGAGAAGAACACTACAATATTATTTCCGCGCTTCACAAATCCATGCGCGGCGGCGACGCGAACGCCGCTCTCTACTGGCTCGGGCGAATGCTTGAATCGGGAGAAGAACCGCTTTACATCGCGCGCCGACTTATACGATTTGCGAGCGAAGATATCGGCATCGCCAATTCCCTCGCCCTCCCGCAAGCCGTCGCCGCGTATCAGGCGTGCCACTTTATCGGCGTTCCCGAATGCAACGTGAATCTCGCGCAGGCGGTCGTCTACATGGCAAAGTCCAAAAAAAGCAATGCGCTTTATACCGCCTACCAAAACGTGCAAAACGATATCCGCAATTTCCCGAGCGACCCCGTTCCGCTCCACATCAGAAACGCTCCCACAAAACTCATGAAAGAACTCGGCTATGGGGAAGGATACAAATACACGCCGAATTTTAAAAACGAAGAAGAAGCAAAGCAAGATTATTTGCCGGAACGCCTGAAAAATAAAAAATATTTGGAAGAATAAAGGGCATTTCCAAATCGCTTGACAT
>JBAYGK010000020.1:0-12387 GCA_041666665.1 Minisyncoccota bacterium | reverse complement strand
TTCGACGATACGGTACTTTTTTGAAAAAATGGCAAAAGAGATCATTCTTGCCGTTGAGGGAGAATTTATGGGAGTTTTAAGCGTTCAAAATGAGGTATGAAAAAGTGCAGGCACTTCAGCAAAAAAAGTACCTCCTCACACCCTTAAAAATAGTCATAAATTTCGTCGCCGGAGCGGGGTACAACCCCGAACCGGCGACAGGGCGTGAGGAGTTACCAAAAAAAAAGGGGGTTAGCGACAGAAAAAATTCCAAGAATTGCTTTTCCGGACAAAGTTGAAATTCTTGCTTTGAAATAAAGCAAATCAAAAACAACACCGAAACGGACATCAATCCCATTCCAGCGTTGTTTGTCGGTATTCTTAAATCTGCCACCGCCCGTTGGCGGGGTCCCGCTTGAGAGCGGGATAATCGGTAATCTATATTCTTTTATTACTTTGCTTTCAGATACACGTAGATATTTTCAAGCGCGCGAATGGCGTCGCCGACGGCGATATTGTTTTGATGATAGGGAAGATCCGTACAATCTCCGGCGGCCCAAATTCCGGATATTGATGCCGCACCGCTTCTCGGATTCACTTTGATCTGACCGCCGGGAGTCATTTTAACCGTTCCTTTCAGAAATGAAGTCGCCGGCGCAAGCCCGATTTCCACAAAGATTCCGCCCGTCGGAAGCGTCGTCAATTTTCCGGTTTTGTTGTCTTTGTAGGTAAGAGAGGTGACAAACTTATCGCCGTCCACCTTTACGGGCGTGACATTGTTGATTCCTTTCATCTTGGGGTGCGCGAGAACTTTTTCCACAGTTACCGGATCGGCGAAATAATCGGGAGTATTGTTGATGAGCGTTACGCTTTTTGCATACGCCAAAAGCTGAGAGGCCGTTTCAAATCCGGCATTTCCACCGCCGACAACGATGACATCTTGTCCCTCAAACAGCGGACCATCGCAAGACGCGCAATACGTAACGCCTTTGTGTTCATATTTGTCGGCTCCCGCGGCGGGAAGTTTGCGGCGACCGCTCCCGACGCCGATAAAAATCGTTTTAGCTTTATATGTTTTCTTTTTATCTGTCGTTACGGAAAATCCCTTTGCGAGTTTTCTGCACGCCGTAACTCTTTCGCCTTCGTTTATTTCCACAATGCCTTTGGAGTAGGCAAGCAAATGCGCCCTCATGCTTTCGGCAAGCATCTTTCCCGAAATGGATATCGTGCCTATCCAATTTTGAATGTTATCCGAAACTACGGATTGCCCGGCAAATTCTCCGGTAATAAGAAGCGTTTTAAGGCGTTTGCGCGCGGCATATATCGCGGCCGATGCGCCGGCGGGACCTCCGCCGATAATAATCAAGTCATACATAAACTTAAATTGTTAATAATAAAATCAAATTAATTATACAAAAAAATAAGAAAATAGAAAAATAAAAAAATAGAAAGATTACGACTGTGTCAATTATCTTTCTATTTTTCTATTTTCTTATTTTTCTATTTAGCCTATTTCATCTTTGATCTGCGGAGAAATGCGGGAACTCCCCATTCGTTGTCTTCTTCATCGTCATCTATGATCTCAAGGGTCGGCTGTGCAGATGCCGTGGAGGATTTTGATGTCATTATGGGTGTTTCTTTGTCCTCGGAAGAATCTTCGTGAGTGCTCGGAATTCCGAGATTGTTGTAAATTCGTCCTTTTTTCGGCTCCTCTTTCTGTACTGGTTCGTTTCTTTCCGAGCGAGAGGGTTCCTCTCTTCTCAAAGAAGGAGATCTTTCGGATGGTTCATCTTCCGGAAAACCGGTTGCAATAACAGTAACTTTTATTTCTCCTTTTTTCAGTTTTTCATCTTTAATGGCTCCGAATATAACCTTGGCATCTTTATCAATTGATTCGGTGATAACTTTCGCCGCTTCTTGAATTTCAAACATGGTCATGTCGTCGCCGCCCGCAACCGCAAACAAAATTCCTCGCGCGCCGTTGATGGAAATATCAAGAAGGGGAGAATTGATGGCCGATCTGGCGGCTTCCGAAGCGCGTTTTTCTCCGGATCCCATCCCGATGCCCATGAGCGCCGGTCCC
The DNA here is from genome assembly GCA_041666665.1 of Minisyncoccota bacterium. Taxonomy (GTDB): domain Bacteria; phylum Patescibacteriota; class Minisyncoccia; order Phycocordibacterales; family CAIJYI01; genus CAIJYI01. Next base: position 10,325 of record JBAYGK010000020.1, on the reverse strand, counting down.
GCATTTTCCATAATCGCGCGAATATCCGCGAAGTCAACATTGATGATACCGGGCATGGTAATCAAATCGGAAATTCCTTCAACCGCCTGACGCAAGACTTCGTCGGACAGGGCGAATGCGTTTGCAAGCGTGGTTTCTTTTTGAATACTGCCGAGCAAACGGTCATTCGGTATCACCACCATAGCATCCACCTCTGCGCGCAATTCGGTCAAACCTTGTTCGGCAATCCGCATTCTCTGCGCTCCTTCAAAAAAGAAAGGTTTCGTTACCACGGCAATGGTGAGAATGCCGAGCTCTTTCGCCGTTCTTGCGATAATCGGCGCCGCTCCCGTTCCCGTTCCTCCTCCCATTCCTGCGGTCGCAAAAATCATGTTCGCTCCTTTAACGACGCTCTGCACTTCTTCTTTGGTTTCTTCGGCGGCGCGCTTTCCGATATCGGGATTCATTCCGGCTCCGAGACCGCGCGTGAGATTTTTTCCTATATGAACTTTTTTTGTGGCAAGCGAGTGGTGAAGATCCTGCGCATCCGTATTCATCACGATGAATTCAACTCCTTTGACTTTGGAGTTTATCATATGGTTTACCGCATTTTTTCCGGCGCCACCGATGCCGATGACCTTAATTCGCGCGAATGCCTCAATCTCCGGATTTATTTTCCCCATAATACTGATGTTTTTTAAATTATAATTCTCTTAAGTGTGCCGGGTATTCACCCGATTGGCATATACATGATAGCAAGTATGCGGCGAAAAGCAAACATTGACGACGATGCCGATACGTTGCGTTTTGGTTAGAAAATATAAGAAAGCAGAAGAATAAACCGATGGAAAGATACAAAAAAATAGAAAGATTATCGCGTTATAATCTTTCTATTTTGCTATTTTTTTATATTTTTCTATGGCAAAAACTGCTTGAAGAAATTTACAACGATGTCTTTTGTTTCTTTGATACCCGGCCACCCGTCGTTGGTTCCTCCCTCCGAACTGAATCCGAGAACGCAGAGCCCGTAAGCAACCGTCCACGCGGGAACATTGACGATCTCTCCTTTGAAAATCGGTTCCACGTTGTTTTTTTGCGAATCGGCATCAAACGAAGGATACCCGATGCGGGAAGGAAGGCGAAGGGCGTTTTTGGCGTATTCAGCAATAAAGGGCGTTCCGGAACCTCCTCCGGTTATGATGATACCGGCAGGCAGGAGGCCGTTGCGATCAATTTCTTTGAGGTGCGCTTCCACAAGCTCAAAAATATCCGAAAGCCGCGCGGAAACGATATCCTCTATTTTTTTCTTCGGAAAGTGAGCGTCTTCGGGCAGTTTTCCCAATTTTATGTTTTCAGCTTCTTCCAGAGACACGCGAAGTCCGAGAGCAAGGTCGCTGGTGATATCGGTTGAACCGATGGGAAACACTTTAAGAGAAATGGGAATGTTATTTTCAAACACGACAATGGAAACGGTTTCGGCTCCGATATTCGCAAGCACGCATCCGGCGGTTTTTTGATGGCGGGTGATGGTAACGTATCCGGCGGCAATCGGAGAAGCGAAAACATTTTCCACCGCGATGCCCGCCTCTTCCACCGCAAGAATGGTATCATTGATGTGCTGAGCGAGAGCGGTAACCAGAAGAACCTTCACTTCAAGTTTTGATCCCTTCATCTTCTGGGGCTTTCCGAAAACTTCTTTTCCGTCAAGGCGATAGCTTATCGGTATGGAATGGATGATGCGTTTATTCTGGAGAACGCGGGAATCGGTCGCGCATGATTCCACGGCTTTTTCAATATCAAGATTGGTCACTTCGTTGTCCGCCCGGCTTATCGTGGTGGTTCCGACGACCGATATGCCGTCCAATCCCACTCCTCCGGCGGAAATGAAGGCGCGGCGTATCTTCACCCCCGAAGCTTTTTCCGCTTTTGCAACGGCGGCGCGAATGCCCCTTGCCGTGTCCGTCATGTTCACGATATATCCATGCCGAAGACCGCGCGACTCGGCGAATCCAGTACCGATGATACGCGGAAGAGGAGCGCCTTTGCTCCATTCGGCAACCACTACGCGTATGGTATAAGTTCCGATATCAATACCTGTAACTATTTCTCTTTTGCGTTGCATGAGGGATTTTAAGAAGAAAGAAAAATTTTTGATTTTCTCATCTTCCTTCTTTATTTTACTACTATATTGCGTTTCTTTCAAATGAAACAAAAAAGTGGATAACTGTTATAAAGTTAAAAGTTAAAAGTAAAAAGAAAAAAGCACGACGATTACCGTCGGACTTTTAACTTTTTATTTTTTTACACTCTGAATTTTTTCCTTATTCTTTCTTCTTCTTTTTCCATCGGATCGCCGTGATCCATTCCTTTCAGATGATGCAGTCCGTGAACGAACAGGTGCGCGATAAATTGTTTGGGGGTTTCATCAAAAAGATGCGCTTGTTTGGAGGCATGTCCGACATCAATGAATATTTCTCCGCTTGCTTTTGAGAGAGGGAAAGAAAGAACATTCGCCGGCTTGTCTTTTCCGCGCAATTCGCGGTTCAATCTCCGCGAAAGCGCGCTTCCGATAAAAACGAGAGAGAGATCGTATTTTTTTCCGAGTACGTTATCTTTTATGGCGCCAAAAGGCAACCCGCCGATCGGCGGGTTGCTTTTGGTGTTGATGCGAATTTGAAACCCTTCTTCGCGCATTATTTTTTCTCAATGATTTTTCCGAGCTTTTTGAGTTTCTCCATTTTTCCGGTAATCTCAATGCTTTTCAGCACTCGGCGTTTCTTGCGAAGTTTGGATTCGGGGCGCAATGAATATTTCCGTCCGCGGACCTCGTTGAGAATTTTTGCGGCGCGAACCTTCTTGGTAAAACGACGAAGAAGATTCACCGTATTCTCGTTTTGGTTTTTTTCCACTTCTATTACTATCATAGTCATGCGCATTATGGTATCACAGGAAAGGAAATGATGCAATATATGTATACGAAGTCCATAAAGTCAAAAGTCCGTAAAGTCCGTAAAGTTGCGAATTTACGAGTTTAAATAACGGAATATTCGTTTCCTTGACAAGGTGTATTCAAAATGTTACGCTGGCAACAGTTTAACGCGATGATAGGGGCGGAAGCAAATGACTGATGAAAAACCTGCAAAAAAATATAAACGCTATGTGATCGTTCGTCCTTTTGATTGGATATATTATGTCGGAGAGGCAACTTCTCGCGAAAATGCAACAAAATGGGCATTCAGAAAAAACAAAAAATCATGGGAAAGACAAGATGGATTCGTTTATTTTTACACCGAAAGTGATGCTGTTGATTAATCTTTTTCGTTCTCCCGTTTTCAAAAGCGTTGCGGTTTTATCCGCAACGCTTTTTTCTTTTTTGATTTGTTGAGTCCGCTACACCAAGGGCAACCCTTTCCCCGCTCGCAAAACTCGCTCCTTAAGGGTCGCCCTTGGTTCCGCTTGTTGTCCCTTTTCCTTATACTAATCCCTTATACTTCGTTTACTTCATCGTCTTCACGTACTTCGCCAGATCGGCAATCTTTACCGTATCTTGCGAACGCGTGTTCATGTCGCGGACGATAACCGTATCGTCAATGAATTCTTTTTCGCCGAAAATCATGGCATAGGGTATTTTCATTTTTTCCGCGCCGGCAAGCTGGGCTCCGAGCGAATCTTTGGTAAGCGCTTGCATTATGGGAACTCTGGAATTGCGGAGTATTTCAATGATGTTCAAACTGCGCATTTTGGCGTGAGTGCCGAGCTGTATGAAATAGACCTTTGGATGTTTGACGATGCGAGGATTCTGCCGTTTGTAATCCTGCGCCATAAATATCCGGTCAACCCCGAGACCGACTCCGATTGCGGGAACATCCTTTTTGCTCCCGAGATTTTTGGCGAGATAATCATAGCGTCCGCCGCCTCCGAGAGCGAGTCCTCCGAGCGAAACATTTCCGGCTTCCGCACCCTCATTCTTTTCTTCCTTTTCTTCGCTTTTTATTTCGGTTTCTTCCGGAAAACCTTCGGGAATCTCTTCAGTTATTTCAAAAACGGTTCGCGTGTAATAATCAAGTCCGCGGACAAGGTTGTTGTCAATGGCGTAGGGAATATTCAACGCTTCAAGATATTCAAGGACTTCTTTGAAGTGCGTGCGGCAACCGTCGCAGAGATGCGCGATGGAATTCGGCGCAAATTCTTTGACCTCGCGGCACTTCGGATTCTTGCAGTCAAGAAGACGGAGAGGGTTTTCTTTGAGCCGCCGTTTGCAATCTCCGCACAGTTCGCTGATGTGCTTTTTGTAATAATTGACCAGTTCGCGGATATATTTTGGACGGCATTCTTTATCCCCGATGCTGTTTATGTGAAGGACGAGATTTTTCAAACCGGCTTCCTGCAAAATAATCATCGTGGTGTGTATGATCGTCGCGTCGGCGATGCTTTTTCCGGAACCGAGTATTTCAAGGCCGAAGGATTGAAATTGTCGGGAGCGTCCTTTTTGAGGATTTTCGTGTCTAAAGAAAGGGCCTTTGTAGTAAAACATGACCGGCTGTGTCCATGACTGCATCCCATGCTCAAGATACGCTCTCATGATGGGGGCGGTTCCTTCCGGACGCATCACAAGATGATCTCCGCCTTTGGTTTTAAGAGAATACATTTCTTTTTCAACCAGATCGGTATCTTGCCCGACCCCCGATGTGAAAAGTTCTTCTTTTTCAAGAATGGGCGTTTCTACCGGTTTGAAACCGTAGTACATTGCGATTTCCGACGCTTTTTCAAAAAAACCGCTATAGGCATAATATTCGTCTCCGATGATATCGTTCATTCCTTTTACTCTCGTCGGAACCTCTTTCTTAATATTTTGCTGAGTTTTCTTCGGCATAGTTTTTGTGATTAAAATGATTGCGATTAATTAAATTTTATTCGGATTGTTTGCCGGGAAATAATCCCGCTTTCTGAAAAGGGAAGAGGCGCACCAAAACGCGGCCGACGATGTTGCGTTTCGGAAGCGGTCCCCATATGCGGGAATCAAGACTGTTGCTTCTGTTGTCTCCCATGGCGAAGTATTCGTTATCGCCGAGGGTTTCGGTGGTATTTTCAAACGACAGGTCTTTTATGTACGCCTCGTTGAGTGAAATTTCGTCGGGATGAACGGTGGAGGAAACGCTAACCTTCCCATTGGTAATTTTCACGGTTTCGCCCGGAAGCCCGATAATTCTTTTTATGAAATATTTGCTTTCATCTTTCGGATATTTGAACACCACGACATCGCCGCGTTCCGGCGAATTGGTCCGATACGTAAGCTCGTCCACGATAAGATACTGCCCGTCCGCGAAAGTCGGGTCCATTGATTCGCCGCGCACGATGAAAGGCTGGGCGATGAAAAACCTGATAGGGGCGACAACCATTATGGAAACAACCGTGAACTTGATGATTTCAAGCAAAAATTCTTTGGTCGTCTGTTCTTGGGGAATATCCGCCATGGGAGAGGGAGGCGTTTGCCGGGCGGAAGGTCTGAGATCCATAACATTTCCCGATAATTCCTGATATTTCTTGTTTTCTTCAATCATATATTTATTATATATTGCTCTATTTTACAACAAAGGAAGATGCAACGCAAGGCGGCCGATTTTTGAAAAATTCTTTCGTTTTGGAACGCTATCTGGTACAATGGAACGATTAATATCCATTTTGTTTTTTTATGCCATACATCATCGCGGGGCTCGGAAATCCGGGCGAAGAATATGAAAATACGCGCCACAACACCGGACGCATAATGATTGAACATTTTCGCGATGTTCATGGTTTTCCCGAATGGAAAGAAGACAAGAAAAACAAGACGCTGATCTCCAAAGAGAAGGTGGGGAAAGAAAGCGTGGTACTCATGGAACCGAATAATTTTATGAACAATTCGGGAAAGTCGTTTTCGTCTTTCGTAAAAAACAAAAAAGCCGCGGAAAAAGCGGTTGTCATTTACGATGATATTGACCTGCCTCTCGGCGTTATAAAAATTTCGTGGAACAGAAGCTCGGGCGGACACAACGGCCTCGGCTCCGTCATAAAAGCTTTGAAAACGCAAGAATTCATCCGCGTGCGCGTCGGCGTTTCCAAAATGTCGCCCAAGGGCGTCGCGAAAAAACCGAAAGGGGAGGAAGCGGTGCTGAAATTCCTGCTCGGCAAATTCAAAAATGACGAAATGCTTGAACTGAAAAAGATGGCGAAAAAAGTTTCGCTCGCTCTTGAAACGATAATCAACGAGGGCAGGGAAAAAGCGATGGGGGAATTCAACAGAGTATAAGTATTTGGTATAGGTATAAGTATACGACGACGAATGACGAAATAAAGAAAAAGTCCCGCCAATGGCGGGACTTTCCGTAAGTGAAATTATTTTTTTCTTTTTATTATGCAAAATTCCGGTTTTTCGGATATGTTGACGTGGATTGTCGCTACGGTTGCAAATTTCTCCTCGTCGGGCACGTGTGAAGTTGTAATCTCTTTTTTTATACGCAGTTCCACTCCTGTGCGCGGGAAGAATATCTTACCCGCTTTCAATGCTATTGACGTTGCGAGAAGCGCCAATGTTGATACTGCCGCTTCGTCCGATAAAAATTCTCCACTGTAATACAAAACATCACACCAATTGCCCTCATCATCATAGCAATTGCTTACCGCTTTGTAAAAAGTTAATTCATTCATTTTGTTTTCTCCCAAAGAACTTTAGTTAACCGATGAAAAGTATATCATATTTGACTATTTTGTCAATAAATACCGCCCCGATTTTCATCGGGGCGGTATGTTCTTTTAGAACGCGCCGGTAATATGCGTTACGGCTTCCATTGATCCAAGGCCGAAAAATTCTCCCGTCTCTATGAGAATAACGGCTATAATCAATGCGAACAAAAAAATCAAAACGTGTTTTAATGCATCACTCATGTGTCCTCCTGAAAAGATACTGTTTGGAAATAAACCTTCCCATAAAATTTTATTTTACGGCAAGTCGGTAAAATAGAACGGATTGTCCGGAAGGATTGTCGGATTTTTTCCTACATGGACAAGCAGTGCGGCAAAAACGATAAAAACGATTACGTAAACGACAATGAGCAAATTTCTTTTCATGCGATCATTCATTTCTTTTCTCCATCGGAGGATTGCAATTTTACTGATAACAGTGTATCATACTTATCGGTTTTGTCAACTTGAACATTGAAAACTTATGAAAACAATGTATAATCTGAGGAATATGAAAACGCAAACATTTTCAGGAAATATCGTTGATGTGCTCGGGGTTGAGATATATCCCGGCACGATTCGCGTTTCCGACGGAAAAATCACGGAAATCATTCGGGAAAACAAGAAATATAAGACTTTTTTGATGCCCGGATTCGTAGATGCGCATATCCACGTGGAAAGTTCCATGCTTCCGCCGTCTGAATTCGCACGCATCGCGACGATTCACGGCACGGTGGCCGCGGTGGCCGATCCCCATGAAATCGCAAATGTGCTCGGCATGAAAGGAATGAAATACATGATGGACAACGCGAAAGGCGTTCCGTTTCATTTTTATTTCTCCACGCCTTCCTGCGTGCCCGCGACGACTTTTGAAACAAGCGGAGCGGTCTTGGGCATCGCCGAAATTGAAGAACTTTGCAAGAAACCGGAAATAAAATACTTGGGAGAAATGATGAATTTTCCGGGAGTGATACACGGCGACCCGATTGTGATGGAAAAAATCGCCATTGCGAAAAAATACGGAAAACCGGTTGACGGGCATGCTCCGGGACTTCGCGGAGAAGATCTGAAAAAATATGTCGGAGCCGGAATTTCCACCGATCACGAAGCGTTTCAAAAAGACGAAGCGCTGGAAAAATTATCGCTCGGCATGAAAATATTGATTCGGGAAGGATCGGCGGTGAAAAATTTTGAAGAGCTTATTCCGATAGCGGACGAGCATTTTGAAAATTGCATGCTTTGCTCAGACGATAAGCACCCCGACGATCTGACAAAGAGCCATATCAACGAGCTCGTTCGCCGCGCGGTAAAAAAAGGAATCGGCGTGATGAAAATTCTCCGCATGGCGTCGGTCAATCCCGTTCTGCATTACGGACTTTCCGTCGGCTTGCTCCGCGAAGGCGATAATGCCGATTTTATTGAGGTAAGCGATCTCAAAAAGTTTGACGTGTTGCGGACGGTTATCGGCGGCAAAACGGTCGCAAAAAACGGAAAGAGCCTCATGAAAATGAAGCGCGCAAAACTCGCGAATAATTTCCGCGCAACGGTAAAAAAAGTTTCCGAATTTGCTGTCCCCGCGACAACCGGCAACATAAAGGTCATTGAGGCTGTTGACGGCTCTCTCATCACCAAAAAGATTTTATCCGCGCCGAAAATTGAAAACGGAAATATCGTTTCGGATGTGAAAAACGATGTTCTGAAAATCGTCGTGGTGAATCGTTACGCCAAAGCGAAACCGGCCGTCGCGTTCATCAAAAATTTTGGTTTGAAAAGAGGCGCTATCGCAAGTTCCGTCGCGCATGATTCGCACAACATCGTTGCGGTCGGAGTTTCCGATGAAGAAATTTGCGAAGCGGTGAATCTTATCGTGAAAAACAAGGGAGGTGTTTGCGCCGTATCTCAAAAAGGAAAGACAAGCGAAATTTTGCCGCTTCCGATTGCCGGACTCATGAGCGACGGGCGATACGATATCGTTGCGAAAAAATACACCAGGGTTGATGCGCTGGCAAAATCATTCGGATCCAAATTGCGCGCGCCCTTTATGACGCTTTCATTTATGGCGCTTCTCGTGATACCGGAAATAAAATTATCCGATCTCGGGCTTTTTGACGGTACGAAATTTCAATTCACGGAACTTTCCGAATAGCACATGGAACAATCAAAAGCGAATATTATCACGGCGACAACATCTCTCACCGACGAGGAATTGCGCCAAATTATTGAGATGGAACACGAGCTTTTCTCCGAAAACTTGCGGGATTTCCACTATGAAAAGGAAATAGCGGAAGGGAAAGTCGCCGTCGTCGCGTATTGTCCCGAAGGAAAAGTGGCGGGATATATTTTTTCCGTTCCTCACCATGATGCGCACGAGAGATTGAAAGAAGCCGACCCGCGGATGGAAGACATCCCCTCTGCTCTCTATATAGAGTCCATCGCGATACGAAGCGATTTGCAGGGACGCGGATATTTCGGAAAACTCATGAAAAAATTTCTGGAAGAAACCGGCGGACGAACCATCACCATGCACGCCCGCGTTTGCAACAATTGCAGTGTCGGAATGCAAAAACACGGCGCGGCGCACGTGCACAGCGTTGAAAATTGGTTTGACTCGGGAGAACGGTTTGATTATCTGATAATCTCTCCGCAAGGGTAATCCTTGTTACAAGGACTACCCTTGTGGAACAAGCCCCCGCATTTTGCGCAGGCTGTTTTATTTATCAATACATGTTATATAATACTCGGAACGGATTATTGTTCCTTTGAGCAATATGCAGAGAGAGGAAAATTAAATGTCTTTAATACGACCCAAACTGAAAAAAGCGATTAAAAAATATTTGGAAGCCTGCGAATTGAGAGACGGCGGAGCGGCCGCCGCAGTCATTATGCAAGAAATAAAAACCATTGCCACCAAGGAAGAAATCGCGCTCATTGATTTTATTTTAAGCGAAGTAAGACAACATCGCTGTCATTAATACCGACTCAAAAAGTCCGCGCGTTGTGCGCGGGCTTTTCTTTTTTTTGTTTTGTGATATAAATAAATGGGTTGTTTCGTTCATTAGCTTTGGGAGAATAAAAATGGCATTCTTAAACGGTATCGCACTTGTTATCGGTTGGATCTTCTTGATATATCTTATACCGTCATTTTTTGTCGCGTTGTATGCAGGATTGTTGGGATACAAGAAGAGCGGAGATGCAGAGTTCTATTATAACACGAGGCTGGGATACGCCGTTTGTGTCGGTTTTTGCAATCTTTGGTTGTGGCTCTTCTTTGGCGCGATATTTCTTATTATGAGTTTTACGGAACCGCTTGACGGAGAAATGTTCCCCTTTAAATGTATCATGGCTTACAACTTTGATCGGGAATTTTTCTAAACCACCAAAAAGCTCTCGCACGATGCGAGAGCTTTTTTCTTTAATCGGTAATCTATAATCTATAATCAGTAATCGTCCGTTATTCCGTTTTCGCTTTCGCCGGATTCGTCTTATACGTCAGCGCCATTTTTTGATCTTTCGGATCAAAGTGGGTTATCTTGAACGTATACGTCTTTCCGAGCTCAAGCGCCTCTTTGAGTTTTTCGTCGGTTCCGAATTCGGACATGTGAATCAAACCGGCCACTCCTTCTTCA
>JBAYGK010000019.1:0-12597 GCA_041666665.1 Minisyncoccota bacterium | reverse complement strand
TAAATCTGAAAGGATTGCTTAGATATTTATAGTGCGTATTTTTTTGTGCAAAATCACACTATTCGTTTCTCTCTTTTTGCATACTATACCAATATTTTTTTTCACACAAGCCAATGGCGAACGGTGTTGACGGGAAGTCAATATGCTGACCCTTTTGCGTGCGATCCGCTCGCTTCGTTTTCCCGCTACTGTTCATCGGCAACAATAAAATTTTTATATCCGCCGCCTATCTGTCTCCCGACATATCCACCACGCGATAGAGTTCGTCCAAAGAAGTAACGCCGTTCAACACTTTTAATATCCCGTCCTCTCTCATGTCAAGAAGTCCTTGCTTGTGAGAAACTTTTTTTATTTCTCTGTCGCTCGGATTTGAATCAAGCAGAGCTTCTATTTCACCGGTTATAATGATTCCTTCATACAAACCTATCTGCCCCTTAAAACCGGTATTATTGCAGTGCGCGCATCCCACGGATCTCCAGATTTTACCGTGATTTTTTACTTCTCTTTTGTAAATATTATTCACCACCTCGTCTATGATTTTTTGTTCTTCTTCCGTTTGGGCGTCTTCTTTTTTGCATTTCTGGCACAGGATGCGGATCAAACGCTGGGCAAGCGCGATATTGAGCGCGCCGCCTATAACTTTCGGACTAACACCGAGACCGATAAGACGCGGTATCGCTCCCGCCGCGTTGTTGGTGTGAAGGGTGGAAAACACCAAGTGTCCGGTAAGAGCCGCATCTATGGAAGTGTGAGCGGTTTCTGGGTCTCTGATCTCTCCAATCATTATGATATCCGGGTCTTGGCGCAGGGCGGAACGAAGCCCGGCAAGAAATGTGTAACCCTTCTTTTCATCGGTTTGAGTTTGGACGATTCCGGGAAGATGATATTCTATCGGATTTTCTATGGTAATGATTTTTATTTTCGGAGTGTATATTTCACGCATGAATGCGTACAGGCTCGTTGTTTTTCCGGAACCGGTCGGTCCCGTGGTTAAAATGAGTCCGTTCGGTTTTTCAATCTGCCGTTGTATTTCTTGGCGGAGAACATCGTCTATGCCGAGAGCCGAGAAGGGAATGTTGATGATATTCGGATTCAGGAGACGCATAACAATGGCCTCGCCGTACGTTCCGGGTAGTACGGAAGAACGTATTTCAATTTCCGTTTCATTGAGTATGACGCTGAAACGTCCGTCTTGCGAAATGGCGCTTACGTTGAGTTTCATCCCCGACACGAGTTTTACGCGGGAAAGAATGAGTTTGAATATGCGCGGTTCAAAAAAGGCGATATCTTGAAGAACTCCGTCAAGGCGAAGGCGCAATCTGGCTTGTTTCTCGCTCGGTTCTATGTGTATATCCGATGCGTTTGAAGACATGGCCCCCGCGAGTATCATTTCAAGAATTCTTGATACTTGGTGTATTTTTTCTTTATTCTCCAGCATTTCATTCACCAGCGCCCTGAAGTCGTCAATTGTTTTTTGCTGTTCAAGAAAATACAGTATGTCGTCATTTGATATTTCCAAAACGCCGGCTTTTTCGGCTTGGGCGAAAGAAATTTCTTTATAGCGATCCCACGCAAATTTCAAACTTGCCATGGATGCCATATACACAACGACATAATACCCCTTTTTCTCCAGAGCGTTTATGGCAAACAGCGTTTCTTCGTTTTTAGGGGAATGGACGGCGACAAAAAGCTTTTTGCCGACAAGGTGAAACGGCGCCATAACGCCTTTTCTCGCGTCTTCTTCCGTCATGACGCGCAGGGCCTCGGCATCTATGGAAACAATACTGAGGTCAATGTAAAGCACCCCGTATTTTGAAGAAAGTATCCGCGCCAAATCCTCCTCCTCTTTCAAATGAAGAGTGGTTAGTTTTTTCTGCTGTTTATCTTCGTCAAAATGTGGCATAAATATTCTATTTTTAGAGAGGATGTGTGTTTTTATAATAACATTTTTATCATAAAGGCAACAGAGCAAAGGTTGAGAGAAAAGGCTCTGCGTTTTCGCACATACGCGCCAAGCGCCGCCCGATTCGCGCGAAACGGGAAAGGTAAAAAACTATTTGACAAAGCTTGTTATTTGTTATATACTTAAAAGATAAAAGCACAGCAAAAAACACCATGTTTATAAAAGAACAAAGTATAAAAAATAGCCCGTTTTTCAGGGGAAAAAAGCAAACGATTTCGTCTGTTGTTTTACGGTTGTTTTTCGGCATTCTTTTGTTTCCGGCGCTTGTTTTCGGGCAGGGTGTTTTTATACAGCAATATTCCGTTTCATCCATTGATCTCTGGTCAACCGGAGTGGTTTTGAGGGCGGGAACGGACCGCATGAGTTCACAGAATGTATACCGTTGGTTTGAATTCGGCGTTTACGAACAATTATCGGCCAGCAACTCAACGCCGAAAAAAGCGCATGACGGCAACGCGCAGTATGCGGAAAAAATAACCAATCTTTCTCCAAACACAGTGTATCACTACCGGCCGGTTGTTGAGGTTGCGGGCGTAAAACATTACGGAGAAATCCAAAGTTTTAAAACAAAAAAGAGCGGTTTTGGAGAGCCGAGCGGCATAAGCGACATGGGCGGATATTCGTATAGCGGGGTTGGTTCTTATTCATATAACCAAGGATCGCAAAATACGGGAAATGCCAATTCATCAAACGCTTTTTATGCGGCATCGGTTGTCACAAAACAAGCCGACATGATTGCCAATACCTCCGCGCGCCTCAACGCAAACATATCTTCTTCCGGCACCGGCAATGCTTCGGGGTGGTTTGAGTGGGGAAATACTTCAAATCCGGAAAAAACAACATCACGGGTATTTGTCGGGAAAGGTCAAAATATTTATTTCAATCAGGTTTTAACGGATATTGCTCCCGGGCAACTGTATTTTTTCAGACCGGTTATTGAGGACGCGAACGGAAACAAAACAAAGGGTCTTGTGTTTGTTTTTCAAACAACGGGAAATTCAACAAACACGACCGGAAACACATCAGTTGCTTCCGGTGGAACATCGGTGAATAATACCAACGCAACGAATTCATCCGACGGTAAAAAAACAACCGCCGCGACAAGCAAGCCGCCGGTAAAAACGACACCGCCAAAAACAACGGACACAATTACCAACCAACAAAAAACAATAGCCATAAAAGAGGCCGCGCAAGAAGAAACGCTTGCACAGGGGGAGACGGTAACCAAAACGGTTGTTTTTGAAAACACAACAGGGAAAGATCTCAATAACGTTTCCGTCCGCATCATTCTTCCGGAAAAAGAAGAAGCAACCAATATCGTCGTTCGCACTACTGCCCCGGGAGGAAAAACATATGTTTCGGAAGGGAGTGAGGCATGCGCGCAATCGGGACAAATTCTTACCTGTACCATCGGGAAGATGCAACCGGGGCAAAAAACGGAAATCACCTATAAAACAAAAGTACCGAACGATATAAAAGATAAAACGCTTCTTGAAACCGTTACGACCATCACCGGCGAAGATAAAGACGGCGAAAAGTTTGAAAATATCCGGACAAGCGCATCGGTAATTGATGTAAACAAAAACAGTCAAAAAAATGCGGCCACCGCGGCGCTTTTCGGGGGCGCGCACTCCATTTTTCCGGTAACGATCAAGGATTGGTTTTTTGCGATACTCTTTATCTTCCTGCTTATGGCGTCATATTTCGGATGGAGATATTATTACGAAAAAAAGAACGAGGAAGACGACGACACCCTTGAAATATCCGAATATATCAATGCAAAAGAAGAAACTCCTTTGCCGTTTTTCGCCGCAAGCAACGATTCTCCGGAACTGAGCATGAAAAACATGGCTTTTGAAAGCGTGTTGGCGCCGGTTAATGAAAAAGGAGCTCCGCCGCCAAACCTCCCCATTTAAACGACAAAAGCCCCTTTTGGGGTTTTTGTTTTTAAAAAAGACGTGTTACTATTGATTTTATGAAAAAAAGAAAAACGGTATTATCTTGCGGTTTGGAAGAAACTTCGCGGATCGCGGACGAATTTGTGGAAAAACTGTTTACAACGGGTGGGAAAACCGGTGGAAAAGCTGTGGTTGTTTTACTGCAAGGAGACCTCGGTTCCGGAAAAACAACTTTTGTAAAAGCGGTTGCAAAAAAGCTTGGAATCCGAAATACCGTTACCAGCCCGACTTTTGTTCTAGAAAAGATTTATGCAATACCGCGTAACGCTAAAAAAGAAACAGGTTTTCAACAACTTATACACATAGATGCATACCGTCTTTCCGATAAGGATGATCTGTGGACAATCGGCTGGGAAGAAATAGTCAAAGATCCGAAAAATCTCATTTTTATTGAATGGCCGGAGAGGGTTTCCGAAGTCTTTCTTGAAAATACTCCCAAAATATCATTTGAATTTGTTGATGAAAACACACGAAATTTAACCTTTTGTTTCTGAGTTGTCATATATGGGATAAAGTTAGGGTTATAATAACCACATTACGGATATTTTTGTTTTGTGATATACTTTTTGCATGAACGAAAACGAATTAATGAATAATACCGTTGAAATATCCACGGAAAAATACGATGATTTTTTGGAACAGCACGAAGCGGAGCAGTTTTTTGATAATGAAAGCGATAACAGAATCAAAGAGGAATATTACGAAGAAGGGAAAATGCTTTCAGCGGTGAATCGTTTGAAAATAGTCAAAAATTTCCGCATTGCGGCGCGAAAAGAAAAAGACCCGAATTACAACCCCGAAGAACCGGATGATTTTTTGCGCAAGCATTTTTTGGAGTATAACGAAAAAAATCCCTCGCCACATGGGGTAACGCTTGGAATTGAGATTGAGATTCCTGAAAAGACCGTGTTACCTAAAGAGTTGCGCGGTAAGGAAATAGAGAGGGATGGAAAGGAATTTGGTTATGATGACCAAAAGGTTTTAGAAAAAAAAGAAGAAAGGGAGAAGTATAAAGAAAAATTTGAAGAAGCCGAGCGCCTCGGTGTTCCGAACGGTTATGATCTTTTCTGGGAATTTGCACACCAGCCGGCGCGTAACCCTCTCACTATTGCGCGCGAAGTTCAGGCGCTCATCGGAATGGGGCTCATCAATAAAAAGTACGCAAAATATCCGCTTCACGTAACTCTTGGAGGGATTACCGCCGAAGTATCCGAGATTGGCGATCAATCGCATGTTCTTTCTCACGCTCTTGAGGCAACAGCATGGAGCACTAACGCCGACAGAATTACCCGACCGTATCGGACAAAAGAGGGAAGTTGGGCAAAAAGAGGAGAAGCGGGCGTTCGCGACAGACAAGAGGGGAATTCCGGTAATGATATGCAACCGAACGATGAAATGAATATTAGTAAGAGAGGGGTTGAATTTCGCACACTTCAACTTCAGAGCCTTTCCGGCCTTGATCGCCATCTCCATAGCGCGTATTTTCTCGGTACGGCATTGCGGGCGTTTCAAGAACAAAAGGAAAAGAATGATAAAGATATAATACGAGAAGAATTGGCTGATATTTGGACGGAATTTTCTCGTGATTGCGCAAAACTGTTCATAGATATCGGGGTGGAAGATCCCAAAGAAATTTGGGAGATAGACAAAAGAAAACCCGATAATCCTTCTCCTTTTAAAGATTTGGCAAAAGTTCTTGACGAAGGCACCTCCAACCCCGACAGTCCGGCGGCGAAATTCATTCATGAGATGCGCCTGCTTATCATTCAAACGAGAACTAAAGTAAAAGATATTTTGGAGAGGGGAAAAAGGAAGCCGAAAGAGTAAAAATATGTAAAAATCCGTCTGTATGAAGGCGGATTTTTGTGATAGAATAAGGAAAATAACAAAAACATGGAAAAAGAAAAATTGCAAAAATATGACGAATGGAATGAGCAAAAAAAAACAATCGCTTTTGACAAAAAGACCGAAAAAATATATTTTCGCGAGGGCGATATTTGGTGGTGTTCGCTCGGTTTAAATATTGCGACCGAAACGTATGGAAAAGGCGAGTCCTTCCGCCGCCCAATATTGGTTATCAGAAAACTATCGCACGATACGTGTCTTGCGATACCCCTCACCTCAAAAGAAAAAAAAGGAAGCTGGTTTGAGGAAATTACTCTTGGAGGAGAAAGAAAATGGGCGATGCTTTATCAGGTTCGTATGATTCACAAAAAAAGATTTCAGCGGAAGATTGGCGAGCTTGACGACAAAGATATTGCAAGAGTAAAAGAAAAACTCAAGATATTACTTGAGCTTTCTTGAAGTATCATCACCCCGGGCGAACCCGAGGATCGATGGGAATATCCCAAAAGTAATTGTATTATATACCCAACATTTATAATAGTCAAGCGAAAAACTCTTTATGCAAAAACGAAAAACACTTGTCCTTCTTGATATGCACGCGATATTGCATCGCGGATATCACGCTTTGCCGGATTTTGTTTCCACAAAAGGCGAGCCGACGGGGGCGCTGTACGGATTCATGGCGCTTTTGTTCAAACTGGCGAAAGAATTGAAACCGGATTATATTATCGCCGCCTATGACCTTCCCGAAGAAACTTTTCGTCATAAAGAATACAAAGAGTACAAGGCAGGACGCGCAAAAACCGACGATTCTCTTATCGCGCAGATTATTCGTTCCCGCGATTTGATTGATGCGTTCGGTATCCCGCGTTTTGAGCTCCCCGGCTTTGAGGCGGACGACATGATAGGCACTATTTCCGAGGAGGTAAAAAAGATGGGCGGCATTGATGTCATTATCGCTTCGGGAGACATGGATACGCTTCAGCTTGTTGATGATAAAGCGGTGCGGGTGTATACCCTGCGGAAGGGAATAAACGATACTGTTTTATATGACGAACAAAAAGTTTTTGAGCGATATGGTTTCAAGCCGGAATTTTTAATTGATTACAAAGGGCTTGCGGGCGATACCTCGGACAATATCCCCGGAATTGTCGGCATCGGGGAAAAAAGCGCAACAACTCTCATTCAGAAATTCGGTTCCATTGAAACTATCTACAAAAAACTGAAAAAAGATGAAAGCGTTTTTGAAAAAGAAGGAATCAAGCCGCGAATAATACATCTCCTTAAAGAAGGTGAGGAAGAAGCTCTTTTTTCCAAAGCGTTGGCAACCATTCGCCGCGATGCGAAAATTGATTTTACATTGCCGAAAGAAAAATGGGGACATGAGATAAATAAAGAAGCGGCGGAAAAAATATTGTACGAGCTTGAATTTCGCTCTCTTCGCGCGCGGCTTCCGGAAATTTTCGGCGGAAGCGAAGAGGTGGGCGAAGAAGAAAAAACAAACGAACCGGAAATTCCCGAAAAAGAATTGCACGAAACCGCCATCGCCCTATGGCTTTTGAATTCCGAAATGACGAATCCCGGCATTGAAGATATGCTGGAATTCTCGCAAAAGACCGATTTTGCGGAAGCGAAAAAATACATATTCGGCGAGCTTGAAAATCGCGGACTTATGAAGGTGTATAATGAGATAGAGCTTCCTTTGGTGCCGATTATTTCGGAAATGGAGAAGAACGGCATCCGCGTTGACGTTGAACATTTAAAAAAACTTTCGGAAGAATATCACGAGAAAACGGCGGCATATGAGAAAAAAATATACGAGCTTGCCGGCGGAGAATTCAACATCAATTCTCCGAAACAGATGGGAGAAATTCTTTTTGACAAACTCAATCTGACGGTAAAAGGCCTTAAAAAAACAGCCGGCGGAGCGCGTTCCACACGCGAATCAGAGCTGGAGAAACTTCGCGGGGCGCATCCGATAATAGAAGAAATACTCGCTTATCGCGAACTTCAAAAACTTCTCTCTACTTATATTGATAATATTCCGGACATGATTGCGGAAGACGGACGGTTGCACACGACATTCATTCAGACCGGCACGACGACGGGACGCATGTCGTCCAATAATCCCAATTTGCAAAACATACCCGCCCACGCCGGATATGGCATAGAGGTGCGCAACGCGTTCGTGGCGGAAGACGGATTCTTGTTCGCTTCTCTTGATTATTCTCAAATTGAAATGCGGGTGCTCGCGGCGCTTTCGGAAGATGAAATATTGACGAATGTTTTTCGCACGGGAAAAGACATTCATTCCGCCGTTGCCATGCACGTGTTCGGCGTTCCCGAAGACGAGGTGACGAAAGAAATGCGCCGCCGCGCCAAGGTGATAAATTTCGGAATCATTTACGGCATGGGGGTAACCGCCCTTCAGAAAAATCTCGGAGGGACAAGAGCCGAAGCGGAAGAATTTCATAAAAATTATTTTGAAAAATTTCCGAAGATTGCATCCTATTTTGAAACCATTAAAAAAGACGCCTTGAATTCTGGATATACGGAAACGCTGTTCGGAAGAAGGAGGTATTTTCCCGGCCTCGGGTCACACATCCCTTATGTTCGCGCGATGGCGGAGCGAATGGCGATGAATGCGCCCCTGCAGGGCACGGCGGCGGATATTATGAAGCTCGCCATGATAAAAACATACAATACGCTCAAAGAACAAAACTTTACCAATCACGCGCGAATGCTTTTACAGGTGCACGACGAACTTATTTTTGAAGTCAAAGAGGATGCATGGAATACCGTTGTGCCGATAATTGAAGATGCCACGGAACACGCTTGCGAAATCGCCGTACCGCTTGTGGTGAGCGTTGCGAGAGGGAAGAGATGGGGAGAACTGACGAAAGTATAAGGGATTGGTATAAGGAGAAGGGACAAAAGACAATTTCCAGTATCCAAGTTCCCCAAAGCGAAACCTTGACAATGAACCGCATTGTCAAGGTTTCGCTTTGGGGAACGGTGCAGGAATGTCTTTTCGTAATGGAACGGATTAATTTAAAGATGGTATAAATTCATAAAAAATCCCGCAACTTTTTGTTGGGGGATTTTTTTTCTTGCTTATTTTTCAAGCTTAATGGGGAATACCGAATCCCCGGCGGCTTTTGCTCCTTCATTTATGCAAAACGAAATTATATTTGGAGGAAAAACTTCGCCGCTTCCGGTTTTTTTTGCGAGTTTATCATTCAATTCGGCAACGCTCGTAACGCCTTCTTTATACCACTGATACAAAAGGACATGCGAGGTCATCGGCGGATAATCGGTCTTTTTTTCCGGTTTTTTTTCTTCCATATTTTTGATTTTTTTACTGCTATGGAATCATTGTATTCCGTTTTAAGCAAAAAAGAAACCCCGGCCATTTTCGGCCGGGGTTGTTTGAACGGGTTTTACGACAGAGATTTTTTGCATTTATGACAATAAACATCACCGCCTTCATTTGCGATAATTCGGCGATGCGGGCATCTTTTTTGAAACAGACGCATAATTTTTTTCTCCATTTCCCCCAAGAAGAATTGCCTCATTTCTATCTCATCTTTTAAAATGGCGGCGCATTCCCTCAGTTCTCTTTCTTCTTTCGTCACTTTACTCATTTTTATATCCTCTTATTTTCTTTATTTCAATCCGAACCGTATCTTGTGGCGGCGCAAGATTTTCAACATCCTTTTGTGTTTTTCCGGCTAAGAAAAACAATATTTTCCTACCGTTAAACTACCAGAAAAATGAATTCTTGTAAATAGAATGACTTTATAGTACAATCCTAATAGTTTTTTGGTGTTTGAAAAATATCCGCCCGCGTTGAAACTTCGGCGCGGCAAAGGAGGTAAAAATGAAATTGTTAAACATTTGGAAAAAACCGGAATATAGAATTTTGGTTGTTACGTTTGTTCTTTCGGTGTTTTTTACACTCGCATTCTCGGGTTTGGGTTTTGTTTCCGTTGTTTCTTTATGGATATTGGCACGCTGGCTTCCAATCTTTCTGTTTATAGTATTCTTTATCGCGACACGCACCGCATTTCTTGGAATAAAAACATCGGTATCATTACAACAAAAAAATATGAATATCGGGCTTGTTTTTATTGGAATTGCGCTTTGTTCCGGTTTGTTGTTTCTCATGTCTTTACCTGTTTGAATTTCAGCCCCTCGTTTGCGAGGGGCTTTGTTTATTTGTCCATCGTTGTCCTTCTCCTTACTTGTCCCGCCGTAGCTTTTAGCGAAGGGGGATACTAATCCCATATACTTCGTGACCGTGAATCCAAAAACTCCTCGTCCGTCATCCTCGCGCATGCGGGGATCCACGTAGTTAAGCGACGGTTTGGATTCCCGCCTGCGCGGGAATGACAACTTAAATCTGTTTTTAGAAATAAAGTTGAGTTTTTGGATTCACAGTCGTGGTACTTGCCCCTTATGATTCGTTCGGGCATAATAAGTGTATGTTATATGCGGTTTACGGAGCGGATATTGATAAGGCGCGCGCGAAAAAAGACGCGCTGGTCGCTTCGTGCCGGAAACAGAAGCCGGACGCGGAGTTTTTTTTGATTGAAGACGACAATTTTTCCGAGGGCGCACTGGAGGGTTTGTGTTCTTCGCAAGGGCTTTTTCAAAAAAAACATATCGTCGTTCTTGACCGGCTCTTGCAGAACAAAGAAATAAAAGACGCCGTTTTGGAGGCGTTTCCGAAAATGGCGGCGGGGGAAAGCGCTTTCATTCTTTTTGATGAAACGCTTGATGCGAAAACGTCCGCGCTTGTGAAAAAGCACGCGAAAAACATTTTTGTTTTCGGGGAGAAAAAAGAAAAGAAAGAAAAAGACAACACGACTTTTTTTATCACCGACGCGTTTATGATGAAAGACCGCAAGGGCGCGTGGGTGAATTACCAAAAGGCGATTCGCGCGAATGTCGCCCCCGAAGCGATTCATGGCGCGCTTTTTTGGCAGGTGAAAACGGTATTGCTCGCAAAAAAAACCGGCGGCTGGAACAAATTCTCAAAAAATTATTCGGAAGAAGAACTTGATGAAATTTTGGCAAGGTTGGTAAAAATGTATCACGACATACGGAGCGAAGGGGGAGAGCTTGAAATATCGCTGGAAAAGTTTTTATTGGGGAAATAAAAAAGTCATTCGCCTTTTTTCTTCATAAAACGGGCTTTTATTTTATCCAAAAACAACAAACGAACGCCGAGAAGTTCCGCTCCGACAAAAACAAGCCAGGAACCCGGGGTTAACGGGGTAACGAGAGAAATGAAACCGACGAATAATAACAGTATCCCGACCGTTTTTCTTTGCCACGCCGAAAGCTCTGTATTCGCGCCCTTCCGTTGGAGGGTCCTCCTGCGGGAGGAAAGGCGGGCGTTTGTGTTTTTTATGAATTCTTCCATTGTTTTATGTTTGTTTCGCTTTCCTTTGAAGTATAGCACAAGTTTAAAAAACACCGCACGGAAAACCGCGCGGTGTTGCTGTATTATTTCTCGCTCTTTTTTGCCGGTACTTTTGCGCGCTATTTTATATGTCCGAGAATTTCATCCGGGTTTGCGGGTGATTTTGTCCTGCCTATGTGAAGGTTTAAAGAAAACCCCTTTCCCGACACTTATTCGGAAAAGGGGTTATTTTTTTTTACACTTGTTTTTTCTTCGTTTTTTGTTTTGGAAAATTTTTGGCGATTTCTTGTTTTTTGGGAACAGAAGCCGATTTTTCCTTTGCTTTTGTGTCGCCTTTTGCGACAAGAACGGGCGGATTCAATATTTTATGAAAATACGCGGTTTTTTTGACGATTGAATTGCCGTAACTCGCAATCAGGCGATTTTCCACATATATCCACTTGTGGCGAGGTTTGGACCTCTTTGTTTTTTTGACCAAAACAAGGCGCTTTTCCCCGCAAGGTTTTCCTGAAAAATATTTACAGGCCGCGGTGCGTTCTTTTGAAACGGTTTTGTAATCGGCGCCAAGGTCTTTGAGATGAATCGCCGCCGCCATGGTGGAATCTTCCGGGTTCCACGGGTCAACATGGTTTTTTCCGAGGGCGGCCGCCGCTCGGTCTTTCACTAAAACCCATGTGGAGGGAAGGATTTGGTGCGGACCCATCGCTCCGCCCCAGCCGATTTTCATCGGACAGGATACCGGAGTAAGAAAAGGAGAACGATTTAATTCTCGCATTATTTTCAAAAACGGTTCAACATCGCGCTCGGGCTTCATTATTCTTGAAGAGAATATTCCTGAACGAAAATCAACGCCAACCCCGCCGCCAAAAAGCTTGGGATCAAAAAGAAAACAAGAACCGACATTTTTTCCGAGAGATGATTCTTGGCTGAGAATGGCAATCAAAAATTCGGGACGTACGCCTGTTTTTTTAGAGGCGTTTTTTGCGAATTTCACAATGTCTTCATGTGAAAAATCAGGCCAATTGATGATAGTGGCGGTTTCCGTATTTTGCGTTTCTTTTTCCGTGTTCCCCAAAAAGGGGAGATGAGAAAGAAATAATGCGAGCAAAATGACAGGAAGCCAGAACTTACGGAATGAAGGCATGGCTTCCTCCTTTTTTGTAAAACAGCGGGTCATTGCAACCCATCTGTCTGTATCTTAGCGGTATTTGTCGTTTGAGTCAAATAAATATACCAATATACGAATTATACTAATGATACGAATGAATACGAATACGGCGACAAAAAATGCCACGACGAATGGCATTTTTTCTTGTCCGCCCAGTAGGGGTCTCTCCCTCGCCTCTCGTCGGTTGCGACCTCCTCGGGCTGGGCACCGGCTCAACTGTTTTTGGCGTCCCTCC
>JBAYGK010000018.1:0-12777 GCA_041666665.1 Minisyncoccota bacterium | reverse complement strand
ATATGATAATCGGGAGTAAGCATGTCCGTCATGCACTCAATGGCAGTGTTGATCATTTCCGCGGTGAAAACGAGAACGATGGTGAATATCAAAATGAGCCACTCGGTGGAACCGATGGAATAATGCCGTCCGAGAAAAACGACCAACAGCGTGAAAAACAAGTGCACCTGAAAATTCGGCTGAGACATGAAGGCGTAATAAATGCCGTCCCATGCGTGTTTGAATGAAATGATGTGAACGCGGCGCATAAAAAAATTATTTTTGTTTGGGTTCGGCCTCCTCAATTTTTGAATAAAGCGCCGATACCGTTCTGAAATAACGATTGTCGCCCGAAAAATAGCTTCCTCTTTTTGCGTATTTCATTTCCGTCCGCAGGAGTTTTTTCGTTTTTCCAAAATCGCCGTTTTGAACATCTTTTTGCGCTTCTTGATATTCCGCCGCATCATCGTAAAGATCGGGATTCCCCGCATCGCCGCCCGACGTCGTTTCCAGACGATTGATCATCAATTTTAAAAAAGTATCAACTTCTTTTTTTACTTTTTCAAAACCTTCATCGTTCTCCGTCTTGTTATCGCGGAGGGGTTCCGCATTCATTTGGCTTTCCATCATATTATATTGTTACAAATAATAACGCCTCTCCATTGTACCGCTTTCCGAGAAAAACATCAAAGGATTCAAATATCTCCCAAAAAAATACTTGACAATATCACTCTTATGTAATACCATTCTAAACGGCCAAATGTCATTAGAAATGGCTCTTTGAAAAAAGTGAATATACCTTAAAAAGGAGGTAAAAAATGGCTAAAAAAAGTGTTTTTAGCTTTTACGAAGGCGACGGAAAAAATAAAATGCTTCTTGGCGGGAAAGGTGCAAATCTGTGCGAAATGACACAGATCGGGCTCAACATCCCTCCGGGGTTTGTTATCTCAACGGAAGCATGTTTGGATTATCTGGCGGATGAATCCGCAAGTTTGCCAAAATCTCTGAAAAAAGAAATTGATTTGCAAATGAAGGAAGTGGAGCGCGCATCGGGAAAAAAATTCGGCTCTGCCGAAAATCCACTGCTCGTTTCGGTTCGTTCAGGCTCTGCCATGTCTATGCCCGGAATGATGGATACGATCTTAAATCTCGGTTTAAACGAAACCACCGTTCACGGCCTTATTAAACGTACGGGAAATCCGCGCTTCAGTTGGGATGCATACAGACGTTTCGTACAATTATTCGGCAAGGTCGCTTTGGGCGTACCCGATGAAAAATTTGACGAAGTTTTTGAAGAGATCAAGGAACGAACTCACGCAACCAAAGACGTTGACCTCACGGCCGACGAACTGAAAGAAGCGACTCTGCGTTTCTTGGACGTTGTACGCACACACACGGGGAAACCATTTCCTCACGATCCGCACACACAATTGGAAATCGCCATACTGGCCGTTTTCCGTTCGTGGAACGGCAAACGTGCAAGAGATTATCGCAGACAATTCAAGATTACCAAAGACATGGCAAACGGCACAGCCGTGAACGTCGTAACAATGGTATTCGGAAATATGGGCGATGATAGCGCTACCGGCGTCGGCTTCACGCGCGACCCCGGAACGGGCGAAAACGTAATGTATGGCGAGTATCTCGTCAATGCGCAAGGAGAGGACGTCGTTGCCGGGATTCGTACGCCAAAACCCGTTAAGGAGATGGCGGCTGAAATGCCCGAAATGTATCGCCAGCTGGTGGATTTGCGCAACAAATTGGAACAGCATTACCACGAAGTTCAGGATTATGAGTACACTATTGAAAAAGGCGTGCTCTATTGTCTGCAAACACGCAACGGCAAAATGAATACCGTGGCGCAAGTTCGCACTTCCGTTGAAATGGCAAAAGAGAGGTTGATCACCAAGGAAAAAGCGGTTCTCCGCATCAAGCCCGATGATCTGACCCAACTCTTGAGTCCGCAACTTGATAAAAAACAAGTGGGCGAACCGATTGCAACAGGACTTCCCGCATCACCCGGCGCATCATCGGGACAAATAGTCTTTGATGCCGACGAGGCGGAAAGATGGCGTGATAACGGATATAAAGTCATACTGGTTCGCGAGGAAACAAAACCGGAAGACATTCATGGATTCTTCGCGGCGGTGGGAATTCTCACTTCTCGCGGAGGCAAAACTTCTCACGCGGCCGTTGTCGCGCGAGGAATGGGCAAACCATGCGTCGCCGGCGCTGACGGCATCAAAGTGGATGTACGCGCAAAAGTAGCAACAGTAGGAGAATATACGCTTCACGAGGGCGATGTAATCACCATTGACGGCGGAACCGGAAAAGTATATCTGGGAGAAATCCCCGTTATTCCTCCCGAGTTCTCCGGCGAACTGAAAACATTGCTTTCATGGGCCGACAAATTCGCAACGCTTAAAGTGCGCGCGAATGCGGACACTCCCGACGGAGCGAAAAAAGCTCGCGAATATGGTGCAACCGGTATCGGATTGGTGCGGACCGAACGGATGTTTAACGACACCGAACGTCTCCCTATCATGGTGGATATGATTGTTTCCGAATCGCCGAAAGAAAGATCGGAAGCGCTCAAGAAACTCGCCGATATGCAAAGGAAAGATTTCAAACAAATTTTCCTTGCCATGGCACCGCTTCCCGTTACCGTCCGTCTGCTTGACCCTCCTCTTCACGAATTCTTGCCGGGAGAACTTGATCTCTTGGATAAGATTCGCGAAACGGAAGGAACGCCCGAGGGTGAACACAGCAAAAAATTGCTGGCGGCAGTACGAGTACTTCGGGAAACCAACCCAATGCTCGGACATCGCGGCGTGCGCCTCGGTCTGACCAATCCCGAAATTTACAAAATGCAGTTGCGAGCGATACTTTCCGCCGCCGCCGATTGCGAAGAAGAAGGAACGACCATCGTGCCGGAAATAATGATCCCACAAGTAATCAGCGCGCAAGAAATCAAGCCGATGCTTGCCTTTGCGAAAGAGATTGCCGAAGAGATTGAAGCGAAACGAAACATTTCCGTCAAGTTCGCCTTCGGTACCATGATGGAAACCGTGCGCGCCTGCCTTCGGGCCGACGAGCTGGCAAAAACAGCCGAGTTCTTTTCATTCGGAACGAACGACTTGTCGCAAGCGACATTCTCGTTCTCGCGCGAAGATGCGGAAAACAAATTCCTGCCGTTCTATAACGAGCAAGAAATTCTTATCCACAACCCGTTTGAAATATTGGACGTAAACGGCGTCGGCAAACTGATGAAGATGGCGATTGAAGACGGGCGCAAAACTCGTCCAAACCTCAAAGTGGGCATTTGCGGCGAACACGGCGGCGAACCGAGTTCAATCGCATTCTGCCATTCCGTTGGATTGTCATATGTTTCCTGCTCGCCTCTGCGCATTCCAATCGCAAGATTGGCGGCGGCGCATGCGGCGCTTTTAAGCAAGAAATAAAAGGATAGTTCTTTTTAAACTCAAATCCCCAAGGCATAGCGCCTTGGGGATTTTTTAAATGAATGAAGTACAGAGAAGCTTTTAATCGGGGATGGTATTGCCCCGTTTTTTTGCATCATTCAATATCTCTTTTCCCCGCTTTTTTATCTCCTCGTCTATTTTTTCAAAATCTGCGCCGGCGACAACGGAAAGATCGGTTGCCCTGCCCCAATTATTGCTCGGGTCGTATTTATGCGATGAATTTTCTCCAATATGGGCGCGGATAATATAAAGATTTTTTTGGTGGCGTTTGCGGTACACATTATCATAATCCAAACTGTAATACGCCATTGGTTTCTCGTCGCGATCGTCAAGCTCCGTTCCTTTGATCTTCCACTCCAAACCGTTCTTCCCTTTTTCTTTTTTTATTTCAAACGGAGACAAGTGGTATCCGAGGGTAAAGCCGGAATCTTTCGCTTCCAAAACCAAATGTTCAATTACCGCCTCAATGGGAAGATTTTCCGACCGGAACATTCGGAATCTTCTTTCTCTCAATTCAAACGGGAGAGAAAACGCTCTTTTTTTGTCCTCGGGAGAAAGGGAGTGAACGGCTTCCATAAAACGATTGTACTCTTTTTCGGTTTCAAGATACCCCGCATTTTCAAGCGAACTCTCCACCTCTTCAAGAATATCTTTGAAGATGATATCCAAAAAAATTTCTTCGCGAAGCCGCGTTTCGCCGTTTGTTTCAAGATTATTCTCATTAAGATTATTTTTTTTCTGTTCCATATTATATATTTCTTACCTGATTATTTATATGCAGTATAACCCAACATTAAAAGAAAAACAAAAAAGCGAGCTTCCCCGCTTTTTTATCGTAAAAATATTTTTCCCTAAAGTATCGCTTCTATCTGCGGTTTCATTTGGTAAAACAATTCGGCGAGAAGCGTTTCTTTGTTTTCCTTAATGTACTTTTTTTCATTTTTCAAAATTCTCTCTATTGCCTTGAGAGATGTCTTGTCGTGCAAACTCAGGTAACTTTCAATGGCAAGAATCGCAATCCGATTTTCTTCAACGCGTTCGCCGATATTCGGAAAAAGTTTGCGGACATCGGCATCCAGCATGCCGTACATCTTTGCCTGCATATCAAAGTAATCGCGTATGGTTTTGAGCGCTTCGTCCATCGCCTCTTCGGATTTTTTCTTTTTCTCTATAGAGGAATCGGAGTCTGAATCTTTGTCCTCGTCCGCCTCGCCGTCTGAAATCGGTGTCGCATCAATGTCCGCCTCTCCCGCATTTTTCTCCAAGAAAGCGAGGAATTCGGGATCCTTGGTCGCTATGGCTATATGGGGAGAAACCGATACCGTATTCAAGCCGCTATCTTCATCCTTTGCATTTTTTTCATGTTTCTTTGGAAAAAGTATGTTATAAAGATTTTGCCGTTTACCTCCTATTTCAATATAATTTTCCTCTTTTTTCAGAATATTCTTGACGGCATCCGCCGATGCGGAATCTTGAGAGCGCATAAGCGTCTGAATGGCGATGAGTTCCATTTGCGCCTGCGCCACATCCGGGGCAAGATTTGGAAAATATTTTTGAGAATACGGAAGAAGAAACTCATGAAGTTTTGTTACCATCTCGCGATAAAAACGTATCGTCTTTAACGCATCTTCTCTGCTCGCTTTCTTTTTTTCTTTTTTTCCGGAAAAGAGACGCTCAAAAATATTTTTCTTTTTTCCGTTCGGTTCTTTTTCCTTGGCCACGTCCTTCAGCGTTTCCTTGCTCACCCCATAGACAAGCTCCCGCCAAGTTTTTCCGGACTCCGGATCAACCCTGTCCAATTCTTTCTCGGTTAATTTATTCGTATATCCCGCATCTTCATCGGACGCGGAATCGTTCACGATGGGTTTTTCTAAATGCATGCAAATTCGTTAAATTTATTGTTACATTGCGCATAGCGCTAATTAATTTTACCAACAAGCAAGAAGAAATCATGGACAAAGGTCTTTCCTTAAGGAGGAGTGAATCCGCCAACTGGCGGAGGAACGACGGGGAAAGGAGAGACCTTGGGGAATGATTTCTGTTGCGGAAAGAAAACCTCTATATTTTAATTAGCACTATGCGCTGTTACATTATAACTTTTTTCTAAAAAACAGGCAAAGGAACCGAGCGTATGTTAAATCTTAAACTCAATCACGTCCCCATCGGCCACGATATAATCTTTCCCCTCCGTTCTCACCCAGCCTTTTTCTCGCGCGAGCGAATACGCTCCCGCTTCCAGCAATTTCTCCCAGTGTATCACTTCCGCGCGGATGAATTTTTCTTTGAAATCCGTATGTATCGCCATGCCCGCTTCGGGGGCGGTGGAATTTTTCTTGATTGTCCACGCGCGGGTTTCATCTTCTCCCGTGGTGAAATACGTCATAAGTCCGAGAATATCGTAGCTCTTCCGTATCAAATTATTCACCCCGTCGTCTTTCGCCGCGCCAAGCTCCGCGCGGAACATTTCCCTCTCTTCGCCGACAAAATCTTTCAGTTCCGATTCAATTTTCGCGTCCACTATCACATGACCGGCTCCGCTCTCTTTGAAAAATTCCAAAAGCGTTTTATATCGCTCGTCATAGAGTTCATCCAAATTTTGATTGCCTGATCCGGAACGCTTGTTCAATATATAGAGTATCGGCTTCATGGAAAGCAGGTGCATCGTTTTTACGATCGCTTTTTCGTTCTCGTCCAACGCAACGGCGCTCGCGAGCTTCCCCTCTTCCAGCGCCGGCAAAACGCGCGAAAGCGCCGCCTTCTCGCGCACCGCTTCTTTCTCTCCTCTTTTTACGTCGCGTTCAATATTGGAAAGCCGTTTCGTTACCGTCTGCATATCCGCCAAAATGAGCTCCAAATTTATCACGCCGATATCGTCCATCGGATTGATTTTCCCCGACACATGAATGATGTTTTCATCTTCAAATATCCGCACCACTTGCGCAATGGCATCCGTTTCGCGGATATGCGCGAGAAATTTGTTTCCGAGTCCCTGTCCTTCCGAAGCGCCCGCCACCAATCCGGCGATGTCCACGAACTCAATCGCCGCGGGAATTTTTCTGTGCGAGTGAGAAAATGCGTTCAATTTTTCAAGCCGGGCATCCGGCACCGCCACGACTCCGACCGAAGGATCAATCGTGCAGAACGGATAATTCTCCGCCGGCACCGATTTCTCGGTCAGCGCGTTAAACAGCGTTGATTTTCCCACATTCGGGAGCCCCACGATTCCGATAGATAGCGACATAAAATTTTTGCTTGACCCCGTTAGAAAATCATTCGGAGACAAAGCGGTTAATTATCTGATAAACTCATACTTTCAATTTAATAATGAAGAGAATATTTTTGAATTTTCTAACCGGGGTTGACTTTTAACTGATATTCGTATATACTATACGTACAAATGGCCTCACGGCTCGCACCCGCTTCGCAAGAAGCGGGTGCAAACGTTTTAGAGGATATTTTTCATTTCACCGCGTATCTGCTGGAATACTTCATTTTTCAATTTTCCCATTTTATCTTTCAATCTTCTCGTGTCAAAAAGACGAATTTGAGAGAGTAACGCCGTGCTTTCGTTATCCAAAAAAGAAAATTTGAAATAATATTTTCCTTCTTTTTTTGTGGTGGAAAGAGGTATCCCGACAAATACATTTTTACTGAACTTCTTCAAAACCAAAACCGGACGAGTAAAATATTCATTTTTCCCGTCTTCTTCAAAACCAACATTAACGCCAATGGAAACCCACCAAATTTCCCGCTCGCGGAAATAAAGCGCGTCGGGCGTTTTATGAATATTTTTCTTTTTGCCGTTCCAAACGTCAAAATCTTTCTCTTTTTCCATACCAATCACTATACCCGAAACCGCGTGAAAAATCCACGCTTTTATTACTCGCCGGCAAAAAGTTCTCGCACGTCTTCCCATGTTAATTTTTTGAACATGTCTCCGCTTTCACCAACCAGAGCATCAAACAAACGCTGTTTTTTCTGTTTCAATGCTTGAATTTTTTCCTCAATCGTTCCAGAAGTAAGCAAGCGATACACGTTGACAGTTTTGGTTTGTCCAATGCGATGAGCGCGATCAATCGCCTGATTTTCAACGCTTGGATTCCACCACGGATCAAAAACGATCACGGTATCCGCGGATGTCAGGTTCAATCCCGTTCCGCCCGCCTTTAAGCTGATGAGAAAAACGGTTATGGAAGAATCTTCATTGAATTTCTTTACCAAACTTTGTCGGTCTTTCGTTTTTCCGGAAAGATACGCATGCGAAATATTTCTTTCCTTCAATATGGAGGAAACAATATCAAGCATTCCGGTAAACTGACTGAATATCAAAACTTTTCGCCCTCCCTCGGCGATTTCTTCGACGAGTTCCATGCACATATCAAGCTTTGCCGATTCATATTCGTGGAAATTTTTGTCTTTCGTAAGAAGCGCAGGATGATTGCACGCCTGCCGAAGTTTGGTCAATCCGGCTAAAATATGAATCTGCGCATTTTTAAATCCTTTTTCTTTAACGGTTTCAAAAATTTCACCGCGAACCTTGGCAAGTATCTGTTGGTACAAAATGTTCTGAGACTCGCTCAAGTGACATTGGCTCATCTGCTCAATCTTCGGAGGAAGGTCTTTCAAAACCTCGGCTTTTGTACGCCGCAACATGAAACTTTCCACCTTTCGCCTCAAATGTTCAAGCGCGGAGCGATCACCGGCGTCCATGATGGGTTTATGAAAATGTTTTGAAAAATGTTCATAATTTCCCAGAAATCCCGGCATAAGAAAATCGTAAATCGACCAAAGTTCGGAAACGCTGTTTTCCATCGGCGTCCCCGTAAGAGCCAAACGATAATCGGCGTTTATTTTTTTAACAATCTGCGCATTTTTCGTCGCGTGATTTTTTATGAATTGCGCTTCATCAAGCACCGCATAATTGAATTTCGTTTTCGCGTTTGAAAAAAAGTTTTCATCGCGCCGTACCGTTCCATAGCTCGCCACAACAAGGTCGCAATCCTTTGCTTTCTTTTGCATCTCCTCGCGTTCATTCGGATTGCCGTCATATACCAGCACGTTCATCTTCGGAAAAAATTTTTCCGCTTCCAATTTCCAATTGTATAAAAGAGTTTTCGGACACACGACGAGTGATGGTTTTCCCGCGATTTTCTCTTTATCCAAAACAACCAGCGCCTGCAACGTTTTCCCCAACCCCATATCGTCGGCAAGAATTCCCGCAAAACGATACGAACGCAAAAAATACAGCCATTCAATCCCGTCTTTTTGATACGGTCGGAGAATTTTTAAAAGTTTTTCCGGCATGTGCACTTTCTTGATCGGCTTTCCTTTTTGCATTCGGCGCAAAAATTGTTCAAGACCTTTGGCGCGGACGGAATTATAATGTTCCGAACTCGTCATTACATATTCAAGCTCGGCGGCATGATGCATTCGCCCTTCATATCCGCCTTCTTCGCGTTCATGAAAACTTTTGAGAAGCCGAATCAATCGTTCCAATTCTTTCGGATTTGAAATTTCCACGAGCGTTCCGTCGTCCTTTCTCCAAAACGACTCTTTACGCTCCATAAAATCAAAAAGTTTTTTGAGAGTAACGCGTTCATCTCCGCAATAGCAATTCAAATCAAAATACAGCCAATCGTTATCCGCGTCCATATCGGCTGAAAAATCCGCGCGGAAAACGGCAGTTTCATGCGCCAATTCATCTTTCGTAAAAATAATCGGATACCCGCACTCATTCGCGTATACCAAAAGCTTCGGCCAAAAATCGCGCAAATATTCCGCAACCGGATTTGCTTTTTTCTTTGAACATTTCAGCGTTTTTGTAAAACCGAATTCTTCCGCGCGCAAAGCGAGTTCTTGATACCATTCAATCTCTTTTTCTTCCTCCACCCGACAATAACGTATGACATCATTTTCCACGGTGATTATATGGCTCCCGGGATGTTCATACGGAGGTCTTCTTGTCGGAACATTTCCGCCCGCGCGATGGCTGATAAAAATATTTTCCGAAATATCAGATTGATATATCCCGTAATCAAAAACGGGGACAACACGCAAGGTTTGTTCGTCGTTATTAAAATCAACTTGTATCGCGGGTGTCGGCTCTGTCTCAACTTTTTGCGCACGCAACGATGGTACAGATGACAAAGAAAAAAATTGCCCCGCATCGTACGCAAGTTTGTCAAAGTTTGATATTTCGTCTCCCATTAATTCCGTTTGATAAAAAGTCTTGCCGTTATTATGATAAAAATGAGGATGAACGCGAGAAATAATTGCGGCAAGCAAAGGTGTCAAGCGATGAAATTCAAGAATATCTTTGTTTTCTCTCACAACGCAATTGTCCTTTACCAAAAAAGGTTTATCATGCCAAGATTCTCTTCCTTTCCAATATTCTTCCGCCATTCGGAAATAAAAATTGTATTTCACTTTTGACTCATCGCCATACAACTCGCGAGCTTCATGCACAATCTCGGCTTTCAATTTTTCCGGAGAAAGTTCAATCTTGAGGCGTTTTTTATCATAAGAATAATTTTTACAGATTGGGAAACCAGATTCCGCGAGCAACGGAAACATTTTTTCAACATCGGGAGGAGGAGACAGATAATGACCGAAATTTTTTCCTTTAATGTACTCAAGCAGTTCACGCTGTGCCGAGGTAATATCATCTCTCCCCAATATTTTAACAAGGCTTGCCGTTTGATACGGATTTGACTTGTTGAAAAAACTCGGAGCATATCCGCCGTAAGTATTGAGCTGCACATAATAATCATTCGGATCAAAAACTTTTAGTTTCTTTTCTTTCTGTGGCTTTACCGTATCAGGTACCGAAACGAGAATACCCTGCCGAAGTTCCGGTTTTTTATACTCAAGCAGTTTTTCAATAACATCATTCGGCACCGCATCAGCCGAAATTCCCAAATTGCGCAGTGCTTCCCGCAAAATCGTTTCTTCGTTTTTCGGCTCCATCGATTTCGCTTGCGCTTCTTTTTTTAATGATTCGGCATACGCGAGCGCAAGAGAAACGGCATGTTTGCAATTATCATAATACGGACACGAACAGGAAATTTCATCAAATGTTTCTCTCGCAATGTTAAATTCCAAAAACACATCGTACATTTCACTTCCGCGGATATCGCCGGTTATCACCACCGAATCGCCGTCATCGTTCTTCTCCGCCAACCATTTTTTCACGTACCCATGCCGAAAATACTCGTCT
Organism: Minisyncoccota bacterium; assembly: GCA_041666665.1. Classification (GTDB taxonomy): domain Bacteria; phylum Patescibacteriota; class Minisyncoccia; order Phycocordibacterales; family CAIJYI01; genus CAIJYI01. Next base: position 2,100 of record JBAYGK010000018.1, on the reverse strand, counting down.
CCGCGAGTGTAAATTTTGGATTCAACTTCCCTCCTGATGGCGCGCCGAACAGATTCCGCAGTAAGCATAATTGTTTTTCACAATAGCATTTTCCCACCGCAAAAACAATAATTCATTTATTGTTCGGGTTGAGACGATATCTTTTTCTACCACCGTTTAAACCTCAAAATATTGCCAACCTTTTTGTTTTGCATTTGAGCCGTATGCTTTTTTATTTTCACTCACAATTTCAGAAGGTTTAAAAGGCTTATACCTATCATCGCTGTTGATCCGAAAATGCGATCCGTCTTTAATCACCAAACCTCCCCAGATAAAATCTTTTTTCTTTCTTTTGTTTTCCTCTTTGATATATTTTTGCAACGCTTCGGCTTTTTCTTTGTTTTGTTCCTCCAAATATCCGCTTGCTTTCGTATCAAAAATTCCCAGCCTGCCATCCTTGAACATTACCAAAAAATCGGGCTGAAATGTTGAGCCTTCACCGTATTTAATGCCAAAATTCAGAGCCATGTGTTCATCTCCATTCTGCCACCACCAGAGAATTTTATCTTTACTCTTTTCCAAAAATTCAAGAAATTCCCTCTCAACATCGCTATCTAATCGTAGATATGTTTTTTTATCCTGCACGTGCTTATAGAGAGCCTGTTTAAAATCAAATGGTTTATACGTATTCGGATTATAATTTCTTGTCTCGGAAATTTCCCACGCATTATTCCATTCTTCCGTTTCTTCAATTTTTTTCTTCAATTCCTCTTTTTTGAACGGCTCATACGCTTTCACAGCATCATTGAATAATTGCCCAAATTTCTCAAAATTATTAAGTACCAGATTCTTAATATAGATAATTCCGTTATTATCCAAATCAACACCAGCATATTTTTCAAACCAATTCCATAGCGCATCCTGTACGCGATCAAGTGAGCGTTTTGGCGCATATCCGTTAAGATTTTTTTTGATAACACTTTCAAAAGCGCGGTCTTTATCATCTTCCGACAAATACGCAAGAAAATTTTCATCCGAGCTTATTTTTTCCTCGGACAAGAAATCATATAATTTTCCCTCTATTTTTTCATTAAGAACAAGTTCAACTTCTCCCTCCAGATTTTCTACGTTTATTTTTTCCTTAATTTTTTTAATGTTTTTCTTCACTTCCACCGGAGAAAAAATACCCTTTTTAATACCGAAATAATCACAAAATACATTTTCGAGTGGAACATCAATTCCTGCGGTTATATCTCCGTAATCAATGCGGTTGTGATAATACGACAGCAATGACATCGGCACATATTTCTCGTCGCGTTTGACGTGAACGGATTTAATGGCATTTTTGATAATCCAATCTTCATCACCTTCAAAATCCAAATCATTTTCTTTTACGTTTGTATAAATGTACGAGGTGTCCAATATTTCATTATTATAATGTTTCGCTTCGGGCATACGGATAATCCTCCCGACAACCTGAATTTTAAACACAATGCTTTGTATGTCGCGAAAACCGACGAGAATATGCGCGCGTGGACAATCCCAGCCGGTATCAACCGCTTGCTTAAAAATAAGAAATTCTACCGTATCATCATTTTTCGTAATCAACTCTTTTTCTTGATTTACTTTTTCCTCCGTCGTCCACACCGCTAATTTGTGATTTTCTTTCGTAATATCTTTTTCTGCTAAAAATGACTCGATAAACACCTGTTTATCTTTTCCCGCCTCCGTATTCGGTATCTGAACCAAGACGAGCGGATTTATTTCTTTTCCTCTTTTTTTATATTCGTCTGCTATTTCCAAACGTTTGCGGTACGCCGATTCCAAAACCAATTTTTGAGAAGACATCGGGTCATCGCTGATTTTATCAATGTCTTTATTGACGACTATTTCTTTCTTGATCATTCCTTCGGCGATAACATCCGCCGGTTGTACTAAAATTCTTTCGTCATAATCCTTTGACGTTGGAGTAGCGCTCATTTCTATCGTTAAATCGGGTTTAACAATTTCATTCCGCAATTCAAAAGCGCGTTCGGCTTTGTCGCGCGCATGGCTTTCGTCAATAATCAAAATTATTTTTATTCCCGCGTTTCGCGTGTTTTCTATGAGCTCTCTGAAATT
>JBAYGK010000017.1:0-12918 GCA_041666665.1 Minisyncoccota bacterium | reverse complement strand
GTGGCGAAAAAAGACGGGATGCCCGCCATCGCCGTTACCGATCACGGCAATATGTACGGGGCCATTGAACTGTACAAGAAATGCAAGGCGGCGGGAATCAAACCGATTATCGGAGTGGAGGCGTACATCGCCAACCGCACGCGCTTTGACAAAGAGCCCGGAGTAGACAACAAGCGCTACCATCTGACTCTTCTCGCAAAAAATTACGCCGGATACAAAAATCTCATCAGGATGGTAACACTCGCGAATCTTGAAGGATATTACTACAAACCGCGCATGGACAAAGATCTGCTCCGCGAACACAGCGAGGGCGTTATTTGTCTTTCGGGATGTTTCGGCGGAGAACTCGCCCGCGCGCTTCGCAACAAGGACAGAGAAAAAGCGCTTGCCGTGATCCGAGAACATCAGGAAATTTTCGGCAAAGAAAATTATTTTTTGGAAATACAAAGACATTCCGGCATTGAAGGACACGACGAATGGGAAAAGTCCGTTGTCGCGCTCGGTCGCGAGCTCGGCATTATGGTGGTCGCCTCGCAAGACTCCCACTATACCAACAAAGACGATAAAAAAGCGCACGAAACATTGCTTGCGGTCGGCACGGTGAACAGCGGCAAAGGCGACAGCGGGCTTTCTTTCGGTGCGGACGATTATTCTTTTATTACCACGGCGGAAGCGTACGAAATTTATAAAGAATATCCGGAGGTGGTCGGAAACACTTCCGTCATCGCCGACCTGTGCGACATTGAGATAGAACTCGGCAAATGGGTTTTTCCCAATCTCCCGATTCCCGAAGGCACGACCTACGACAGCGAACTTAAGCGCATCGCCTACGAAGGAATTCCTCTGCGCGGACTGACTGAAACGAAAGAAGTGATTGAACGGCTTGAATATGAACTTTCCGTTATTTGCAAAAAAGGATACTCTCCGTACTTTCTCGTTGTCGCCGATCTTCTCCGGTTCGCGAAAGAAAACGGTATTTTAACGAACGTCAGGGGTTCGGGCGCCGGTTCTCTCTGCTCATACCTAATCGGAATCACGCTCATTGATCCGCTTGAGTATAAACTTCCCTTTGAACGTTTCTTAAATCCCGAAAGACCCTCCGCGCCGGATATTGATATGGACTACGCCGATAATCGCCGCGACGAAGTGATTGAATATGCAAAAAGAAAATACGGCAACGACCACGTGGCGCAGATCGGCACGTTCGGTTCCATGATGGCGAGGGGCGCGGTGAAAGACACAGCGCGCGCGCTCGGCTATCCCTACACGCTCGGCGATCGCATTTCAAAAATAATTCCTATGGGTTCTCAAGGTTTTCCGATGACCATTGATCATGCGATGGAAATTGAACCGGAACTCAAAGAAATGTATGAAAAAGAATCCGACGTAAAAACAATCATTGATATCGCGAAAAAACTGGAAGGTTGCGTTCGCCACATTTCCGTACATGCGGCGGGCGTTGTCATTTCTCCGACGGCGCTCACCGATTTCACCCCCGTACAGATGGATCCGAAAGGAGGAAAACAAATCACGCAATACGAAATGCACGCGGTGGAAGACGTCGGTCTTCTCAAGTACGACTTTCTCGGCATCCGAAATCTTTCCATTCTCGCCGATTCGGTGCGCCTGGTAAAAATATACCACGGCATAGACATAGATATTCAAAAAATTCCGCGCAACGACAAAAAAACTTTCCAAATGCTCGCCAAAGGAGAAACCATCGGACTTTTCCAACTGAACGGTTCCGGCATGACGAAATATCTTATGGATCTGCGCCCGACATCCATTCACGATATCAACGCCATGGTCGCTCTGTACCGTCCGGGGCCGATGGAGTCCATTCCCGAATATATCAAACGCAAACGAAATCCCGCGCTCGTGCAATATCTTGATCCGCGGATGAAAGATATTTTGGATCAATCGTACGGAGTCATCACCTACCAGGACGACGTTATGATGATCGCCATCAAACTCGCGGGGTATTCATGGCTTGAAGCGGATAAGCTTCGCAAAGCCATGGGTAAAAAGATTCCGGCGGAAATGGAAATACAGAAAAAGAAACTTTTAGAAGGATTCTTAAAGAACGGCTTATCGCAGGAAAAAACAAAAGAACTCTGGTCTCTCATTGAACCGTTCGCCGCGTACGGATTCAACAAAGCGCACGCCGCGAGTTACGGATTGGTCGCCTATCAAACGGCGTACATGAAAGCGAACTACCCCGCCGAATACATGGCGGCCGTGCTTACCGCGGAGTCCGGCGATACGGAAATGATTTTTGAGATCATCACCGAATGCAAGCGCATGAACATTCCGGTGCTTCCGCCCGACGTGAACGAAAGCATGGGAGATTTTGCCGTTATAAAAGGAGAAAAACCGTCCGATGACAAAATTCGTTTCGGACTGCACACTATCAAAAATCTCGGCGTGGAGATCGGCGACGCGGTCATTGCCGAGCGGGAAAAGAACGGCCGGTACAAAAGTTTTTCCGATTTTCTGGAACGTGTCCGGCACAAAAATCTGAATAAGAAATCGCTGGAAGCGCTCGTGAAATGCGGAGCGATGGACGAACTCGGCGAACGCGGTCAGATCATTTTTAATATGGAAGACGCACTCGCCTACAACAAAGGACTCGGCAAAGAAAACTCCGCGCAGGCTTCCCTTTTCGGTCTTATGTCAACGCCGGCATCGCTTCCCTCCCTTAAACTCAAAGAATGCGAACCGGCAAAACCGTTTGAAAAACTCGCGTGGGAAAAAGAACTGCTCGGGTTGTACATTTCCGGACATCCGCTTGATAAATACCGTGAAAAATTGGAAGCGCGTCCGTTCAATAATAAAACGCTGAAAGAAAACGGAAAAGACAACATGCCCGTGACGGTTGTCGGCATAGTGGAAGAACTGCGGGAAGTGATAACCAAGAAAAACGAAAAAATGGCGTTCATTAAAATCGCCGATCTGAACGACACGATTGAAGTCGTCGTCTTTCCGCGTACCTTTGAAACCCACAAAGAATTTCTCGCGCCGGAAAAACTGCTCGCCATCAAAGGCAAATTCTCAAAAAGAAACGGCGAACCGAGCGTGATTGCCGATGCGATAAAACTATTAGACTAGAAACCGAGCGAAACCAAGGGCAGCCCTTAAGGAGCGAGCTTTGCGAGCGGGGAAAGGACTGCCCTTGGTGTAGCGATTCCGAGCAATTATGGTAGGAAAAAACTTGACTAAAATTATAAAGTGTGATAACCTGGAACAGGTTTTGTAACTCAACATAAAAATGAGGTGTTAAAATGGAACATACGGAATATTTGAAAAAAGTAACGGCGGCAAAAAAACATGAAAAAGAGTGTGAAAGAATCGGTGCTACAAGGTATTATTGGATGACATTCTTAGGATTCCTTGGGTCATTGATAATCTCAACGATATCATTGGGTCCTCTGTATTCGTATTTTTCCTTCGCAATAGGTATTCTTGGCGGGTTGCTTTATCTTTATAAATCGGAAAAAAACAAAAAAGAGTTTCCGAAAAAATTTCCGGAAGAAAGCCGGCTCATCGCCGAATACGAAGAATTGCTGAAATAAAGCAAAACAAACGGAAGAAGCGGCAAGGTTCAACCTCGCCGCTTTATTTTTTTTACCGATTAGTCGGTATCGTCGTATTGGCAACGATATTTAACGTTTGGCGTTCTTTTTGCCAAAAATTTGTTAACGAAACGGCAAAACCATAGTAGAAACTTCTTTTTCATTTTTGATTTCCTCTGCAAATCCGTTTATTCCCAATTTAGATTATGGCATAAAGCATAATAAAAAACAAATTGCCAAAAATTCTTTTCTTGTGTAACCTATGAGTTATCGTTAAGTTATATTTCATATGAAAAACACAAAACCAACCATCGGCTTTATCGGCCAAGGATGGATCGGCAAAAATTATGCCGACAACTTTGAAGAACGCGGGTACAAAGTCGTGCGATATTCGCGCGAAGAACCGTATATCAAAAACAAGGAAAAGATTGCAAAATGCGATATCGTATTTATCGCCGTGCCCACCCCGACCACGCCGCAAGGTTTCAGCGATGCGATACTCCGCAAGGTTCTCCCGCTCGTCGGCAAAGGAAAGATTGCCGTGATAAAATCAACCCTGCTTCCGGGAACGACCGCCCGCCTTCAAAAGAAAAATCCGAACATCATCGTGCTTCATTCGCCGGAATTTTTAATGGAAGCGAACGCGAAACATAACACGGATCATCCGGATAGAAACATTGTCGGCATTCCGCTTAACACCGACAAATACAAAAAAAGCGCGAGACGCGCCATTGATGTCATGCCAAAGGCTCCGTACGAACTCGTTTGTTCCGGCGAAGAAGCGGAGCTCGTCAAATACGGCGGCAACTGCCTGTTGTATGTAAAAGTGGTATTTGCCAATATCTTCCACGATCTCTCACAAAAATTTCCCGGAGTGAAATATGAAACCGTGCGCGATGCGATGAGCGCGGATCCCCGTATCGGGAACTCTCATCTTGATCCCATTCATAAAAGCGGACGGGGCGCGGGCGGACATTGTTTTATAAAAGATTTCGCGGCATTCTCCTCTCTCTATGAAAAAATAGCCAAAGACCCGCACGGAACCGAGGCGCTTCGGGCTTTTGAAAAAAAGAACCGGCATCTTTTACAATCAAGCGGGAAAGATCTTGACCTTCTCCGCGGGGTCTACGGAGAAGCGTAACCGAAATTTTTATCAAATACCGCGCAAAAAATCGCCGCAAAATACGTGGCGATGTTTTATTCTGCGGGACAGAAATCGGAGAAATTGATATAATGAATTAAACCAACCGTTAATTTAATTTAATCGTTATTATTATGATCAAAGATTTTCACAAACAGCCGATTTCAAATGTTTTGGAGACGCTTCAAACAAGCGATCGGGGTTTAAACGCCGCGGAAGCAAAAAGAAGGCTGGAAGAATACGGGCTGAATAAACTCCCGGAAGCGGAGGCTGATTCTCTCGCCATTATCTTTTTCCGACAATTTCAAAGCCCTCTCATTTACATCCTTCTTGCCGCAAGCGGAATCGTTTTGGCGGAAGGCGAAACCGTTGACGGTTTGATAATTTTGTTCGTGCTCCTTTTCAACGCTATCGTCGGAACGATTCAAGAAGGAAAAGCCCAAAACACCCTGTTGGCGCTCAAGAATTTCGTGGAAACAAAAGCCACCGTACTGCGCGACGGAACGGAGGTTATCATTTCCGACACGGAAATTGTTTCCGGAGATATCCTCATTCTCCAAGAAGGAGAAAAGATACCGGCGGACGCGCGCGTTATCGTGTCCCAAAACTTAACGGTTGACGAAGCGGCGCTCACCGGCGAATCGCAACCGGTCCATAAAATTTCGGATGCTCCCCCCTCCCCTCCAATCGGCGAAGAAAAGAAAAATATCATATTCAAAGGAACCAATATCGTCGCTGGAAACGGCATGGCTGTCGTCTTCGCTACGGGTCTTGATACGGCAATCGGCAAAATAGCGAAAGAAATCAGCGAAGTGACGTCCGATATTCCTCTTAAAGAGGATATTCGCAATCTTTCGCGCCTTATTGTCATCGCCGTCGCCACGATTGTCGCCTTTCTTTTTATCGTCGGCGTTTTATCGGGAACGCCCGCCGTGGAAATGTTTTCCACCGTCGTGTCGCTTTCCGTTTCAATTATTCCCGAAGGACTCCCGATCGTTCTTACTTTGGTTCTCGCAAGCGGAGTGTGGCGCATGTCAAAAAGGGGCGTACTGGTAAAAAGACTTCAAGCGGTTGAAACGCTGGGACAGGCGAAGATCATCGCGGTTGACAAGACCGGAACCATTACCAAAAACGAAATGGTTATCCAAAAGATATATGTTGACGGAAAAATATTTGACGTGGGAGGCATCGGCTATGATTCCAAAGGAGAAATATCTTTGGATAAAGAGGATGTGGATGCCGCCAATCATCCGGAACTTTTATTTATCGGTAAAATCGCCGCTCTTTGTTCCAACGCCCGCGTAATGTACTCCGAAGAAAAGCAAGAATGGCGGGTAAGCGGCGACCCGACGGAGGCCGCAATCCTCGTGGTGTCTCAGAAGCTCGGCTTTCATAAAGAAGATCTTGTCCGCGAATCGCCCTTTCTTTCCGAAATTCCGTTCAGTTATAAAAATAAATATCGCGCCGTTCTTAACAACATGAGCGGGGGGCACCTCCTCTCCGCTATCGGAGCGCCGGAGGAAATACTCAAGTTTTCAAAAAAAATATGGCTGGACGGAAAAGAACATCCCCTGACGGAAAAAGATCGGGAAGAATTGGAATCAAGATTGCTTGCCATGTCTGAAGAAGGCCTGCGCGTAGTCGCCGTGTCCGAACGTCTCACCTCTCACGATGCAATTGACTCGGAAAACGTGCATGATATGATTTTTGTCGGATTTCTGGGAATGAAGGACGCTTTGCGTCCGGAAGTGGCGAACTCCGCAAAAAAGGCGGTGATTGCCGGCATGCGCGTCGTTATGATCACGGGAGATTACGAGATCACGGCGAAAGCGATCGCGCGAGAGGCGGGTATTTATCACGAGGGCGATACCGTTCTCACCGGACGGGAAATAGACGCGCTTACGGAAAAAGGGCTTTCGGAAAAATTGCCGAAAACTTCCGTTTTTGCGCGGGTAACTCCGGAGCACAAACTTCGCATAATCAAAGCATATAAAGCGCGCGGAGAAATCATCGCCATGACCGGCGACGGCGTAAATGACGCGCCCTCGCTTGTCGCCGCGGATTTGGGCATTGCCATGGGAAAAATAGGAACCGAAGTCGCCAAAGAAGCTTCCGATCTTGTGATACTTGATGACAATTTTGAAAGCATCGTGTATGCGGTGGAAGAAGGCCGTGGAATATACAAAACCATTAAAAAAGTTATTTTGTATCTTTTTTCAACAAATGCGGGGGAAGTATTCACCATTGCCGGCGCTCTGTTTATCGGCTTCCCTCTTCCCATTCTTCCGGCGCAAATTCTCTGGCTCAATTTCGTAACCGACGGATTTCTTGATGTCGCGCTCGCCATGGATCCGAAAGAAAAAGGGCTTCTTTCCGGCGCATTCAAACGTCCCAAAAAATATTTGATTGATAAACTGATGGCTTATCGCATGATTCTTATGGCAACCCCGATGGCCTTGGGCACGCTCTATTTGTTCGCTCAACATTATGAAACCGATATTATGAAAGCTTGGACGATGTCGCTCGTAACTCTCGCCGTATTCCAGTGGTTCAATGCGTGGAATTGCCGGTCGGATAACAAGTCCATCTTCACAACCAATCCCTTTTCAAACAAATTTCTTGTCGGCGCCACGATGATTGTCGTTTCCCTTCAGCTTTTTGCCGTATACAATCCGATAATGCAAAAAATACTTCACACCGTAGCACTTAACTCATCGGAATGGATTGAGATTTGCATCATCGCTTCGTCCATCGTCATCGTGGAAGAAATAAGAAAGTTTTTTCACCGAAGAAAACATCACGCGGCGGGAGAACTCTTTTGCAATTGAAACGAAACAAAAAAACGAGCCGTTTGCCGGCTCGTTTTTCAATGCGATTGTTGCGGTAATTATACCACCGTTAACGAACTTCTCCTTATTCGTCATCCCGTGCCGCGATACGGGATCCACGTGTTTTTAACGGACGTGGATACCGGATCAAGTCCGGTATGACGACGAAGGGTAACTTTAGTGAGGGGTGGTTAATTGCAAATGGTATTACATATTTCCGAGTTTCGCCTCAATGGCGGAAATCTGCGCACTCAGTTTTTCCATTATCATTTTGATTTCCGCGATTTGTTTCCGAAGTTCCGCTATCGCCGCAGGGTCGGTTCCGGAACCTCCTTTGACGGCAAAGACCTTGTCGCTCGTATCGCTCGCGTAATACGAAGCGAAATTTGAAACGGCGCATCGCGGCGGCATGACAGAAGAAGTAGCTCCCATTCCTTGCTTGGTTTCAACATCGCTCCGATACAAGCACGGAACGTTTTTTCCGACGCTTATTCTCACGCGATAATCCGATGCTTCGGGGATATCCTTCGGAATGCTCCACGAATATTTCGTTTGATATAAATTGGCCGAACCGATATGCCGCAAATATGAAGGCTCTGTGTCGCGAATAAGATCAATTGACGCGTATGGGAAAAACGGCGGAGGAACAATGGTTGGTTTTATCGGACTGATTTCCGCCGTGCCGGAAGAGCTTCCGGAAGAAACCGATCCCGTTCCATTCATCATGATGCGCGGTTCACCCGGCATCGGCATCGGATACGCCGTTATCGGACTGATTGTGCTTTTCCAGAGTATCTGCGCGGTATCTCCCGCGGACCATATTTCTCCGCCGTTTGGCATAAGAATGGTGATTTCCGTACGCGTTGCGGAAGGATCGGGATAAATAACCGCCTGTGTCGCCTCATCCACGATACCCGTCTCCGGAAGATCGTATTTGTTCTGGAGTTTTTTTACCGCCGCCTCCGTCGCCGGACCGTAATAACCGGTAACAAGTCCCGCCGGATATATGACCGGATCCGTTTTTAAAATCGTCTGCAAAGTGGAAACGTCGGAAGCGGTCATTCCCCTCTTCAACGTTGCGCTGAAAATATGAGTTTCCGTTTCCAACGGTTTTGCCGTTGCGATTGCCGTTGTCGTCGGCGCGATTTTTGTCAACGTCGGCTGTATGGTCGTCGTCATCGCCATAACACACCAAGGCAAGGCAAAAGAAGAAGCGACCGCAAGAATAATATATTTTTTCATAAACTTATTTCTTTTTAATGAATAAATGACCCTTCTCATATTATACGTTTGAATTTCCAATAAGACAAAGGAATACGACCGATGAAGATGCGCAACACAGCTTTGCAAAAATTTGACTTCTTGCAATGCTTTCAGTATTGTTAGCCTAATCAAGTATTGTTCTTTTCCATTTACGGGAGAAACACGGTGGGAGAATACTATTCGTTTCTTGACCTCATCTCAACAAATTATAAAACAATTTTAGGAAGTGTCGGCGCACTGTGCGGCCTCGCGGGATATATTTGCTATTATGTGAATATTTTCCGACGCGGAGGAAACAAACCCTGCCTTTTTACATGGGTTCCTCTGGCTCTCATTATCGGTTTCGGATTCTACGCTCAAATCAAAACCGGCGCCATGTGGGGAGCCGTGGTAACGGGAGTTACCGGAATCAACTGCATTATTATCGCCGTCATTTCCATCTTTTGCAAAAAATCAAAACCGGAATGGAGCGATTGGGTCTGTTTCATCGGCGCGATTGTCGCCATAGTGTGGTGGAGAATTTCAAACGGTTTGATTATGCCAGTCATTATCGTTTCCTTCGCCGACGCCATCGCTTTCTTCCCGACATGGAAACGCGGATATCAAGATCCTTTCGGAGAAACCGCATGGATGTGGTTCTTGAACTGCATAAAGTTCGTTTTCGGAATAATGGCGCTTGGAACCTATGGTGTAACAACTCTCCTCTTTCCTCTGACGGTTGCCGGCGTAAACGGAATTTTTGTCATTATAATTCTCTCGCGAAGAAAATATCTCATAGCTTTGCAAGGGGAGTCCTTGTAAAAAATAGCCCCGGCATAAATGTCGGGGCTTTATTTAAAATCATTTTTTATTTTTTTCTTCTCCCGTTTCTTTTGGATAGTATTCATCAAGCGCGTCCATAAGTTCGGCGCAATACGTCATCGCGGGACCCCCGCCCATAACCATCGCCACTTCGTAGACGCAGAGTATTTCTTCGTGCGTTACCCCGAGCTTTTTGCATGCCTGCACGTGTAAAATAATACAGTTCTGGCATCGTACGGAAAGCGCAATACCGAGCGCAATCAATTCTTTTGTTTTGACCGAAAGCGCGCCGTCCGCCATCGCTTTATCATGAAATGCGCTCCACGCCTTCATGGTTTCCGGCAATTCCGTGCGAACGCCGCGAAAGCCTTTTTTAAATTGTTCAAACTTCTCTTTTGCCGCCATTTTCTCTTCTCCAGTCTTCGGAACATGACCATTCGTAATCTAGCACAAAAGACCGAAACTTGGCAATAACGGCAAAAAAAACCCCGCCTTTCGCGGAGAATCTTTTTGTTGAATTTTAGACGGTTTCAGCTTTTACTTCCGTGAAGTTCTGGCGATGCCCTCGTTTTTTGAAGTAACGGCTTTTTTGCTTGTATTTGATCGTGGTAACCTTTTTTGCTCTGCCGTTGCCGACAAAACCGCACTCAACCGTTGCGCCTTCAATATAGGGCGTTCCGATTTCAATTTTTCCGTCTTCCGAAGTCAGAAGAACTTTGTCAAAAATGACTTTTTCTCCTTCCTTTGCGTCGGCAAGCTTTTCAACACGAAACGCTTGTCCCGGCTCTATACGGTATTGCTTTCCCCCTGTTTCTATAATAGCGAATTTCATAGTTTCTCTATCTTACATGAAATGCCCGAAAAATGCAACCTTTTCCCGCCTCCCGTCACCGACATAAATAAATGGCTTAAAATAAGCCCAAACGGCGCCAAGGTCAGACCTTGTCGGGTTGCCTGTGGAAAACCGCTACTTTGCCAGCTTAAACCATGTTTTCTTTCCCGCTTTTACGATGTCGCCGTCTTTCACCTTTATTTTTTCATGAATATCGGCGATTTTTTCCTCGTTGATGCTTATTGCTCCTTGATCAAAAAGCCGGCGGATATCCGAATTACTCCTTCTCTCTTCCGCAAAACAGATTTGCAAGAGTTCCAACGCTTCATATTCCGATTTCTCCGTCTTCACCTCCGGCAGATTCTCCGGTATCCCGCCTTTTTGGAAAGTATTCACGAATTCTTCTTCGGCGCGTTCCGCTTTTGCTTCGCCGTGATAAATGGAAACGATTTCTTTCGCCAAGCGCATCTTCGCATCGCGCGGATTTCCTCCTTTTTCCATCTTCGCAAGAATTTCCTTAACCGTCTCCATGGGCGTGTAGGTGCAGAGTTCAAAATAATTTTTGAGCGCCGAATCGGGGACGGACATGATCTTGCCGTACATGTCGGACGGTTCGTCGGTAATGGCGACATAATTTCCCAAACTCTTGCTCATTTTTTCTTTGCCGTCGGTACCGACGAGCAATTCAAAAGAAAGTACGGATTGCTCTTTCGCATGGTTCACTTTCATGACATCGCGCCCCATAAGCATATTGAATGTCTGGTCGGTTCCCCCCGCTTCAAGATCGCAACTGCCGTAAATCCGCGAAATAATGTACGAATCAATCCCCTGAATAATGGGGTAGAGCATTTCGTGCATGTACAGTTCTTCCCCATTCTTAATTCTTTCCTGAAACATGTCGCGCTGAATGAGACGGCCGTGCGTGATATGCTTGAGCGTCCACAACAGTCCGCGGAAGGTAATGCTTTCTATTCCTTCTTTATTCAAATGGGTTCTCTGCATTCTCGTTTGGTCAAAAATGGCGGCTTTGGACAAAAAAGAATTCGGCGGAAACGTAATGGATTTTCCTTCCTGTGTAACGGTAACGGGATTCGGAGAAAAAATATCGGCAACGCCGTAGAACCAATCGGAATTGCGCATCCACGAAAAAATATTTTTGTCGTCCGTCCGAAGTATCTTTCCCACCTGATCAAGATACGTCTTCATGTTGGCTTCTATTTCTTTCTGCTCCACTTCGGGACGAACCTTGCTTTTGCCGGTCGGGTCGCCGATCTGGGCCGTGTAATCTCCGATGAGAAAAATGATCTTGCATCCGAGATCTTGAAGTCCGCGTAATTTACGCAAAACAACCGCGTGCCCCAAATGAATGTCGGGACGCGTCGGATCAACGCCGAATTTTATGACAATATCTTTCGCATATTCGCCCTTCGCTTTCGCAAGCAATTTTTTCCGAAATGCATCGTCAGGGTCAACGAATTTCCCCACCCCGCGGGTAAGAATATCATCAATTTTTTTCTCTATTTCTTTGGTTTCCATAATTACCAATTTAGCATAAAATAGAAAAATAAGAAAATAGAAAAATTATAATTACCGTGATAATCTTTCTATTTTCTTATTTTTCTATTTTTTTATTCGTTTTTTTATTCCTCGCTCATCAATTCCACAAAGAATGTCGCCCCTTTTCCTTCTCCTTCCGACTCCACCCAAATGCGCCCGTGGTGCGCCTTTATCATTTCTTGCGCTATGTACAAACCGATTCCCGATCCTTCCGTATATATTTTCCGAACATCCTTCGCGCGGCTGAATTTTTGAAAAAGGTTGCTAATCGTTTCCTGAGACAAGCCGATGCCCGCATCGCGCACCGAGATGCGCGTTTTTTGCGTGCCGAAATCCTTGGTAAGAGAAATGTGTATTTCCGAATCTTCTCGGCTGTATTTTATCGCGTTATCAATAAGGTTTGAAAACACTTGGCGTATTTTGTTGGTGTCCGCCGTCACGTTATAGGTATCGTAGCCGTCATCAACAAAATGAAACTCTATCTTTTTTGTTCTCGCCTGAGGAGTAAACTCTTCAATAAGCCCCCTGAGAATCCCCTGCATTTCCACCGTGGTAAACACGTAAGACATTTTCCCCTGCTCTATGTGGCTGATATTCAAAAAATCTTCCACGGTTCCAACAAGCCGCCTGCTGGATTCATATATTCTGTCAACGATCACGATTGATTTTTTCGTAAGTTTTCCATACGATCCCTCAAGCAACATGGAAGAATATCCCGTTATGGCGGTCAGCGGCGTTCGTAACTGATGGGAAGCGATGGAAACAAAATCCGATTTTTGCTTATCAAGTTCGCGGAGGTGGTCGTTGGCAAGTTCAAGATCCTTGGCGATTTTTTCAATTTTTTCCCGCTGTGCGACTTCTTTAATAACGCTTTTGATAAGAAATATGCCGACGATAGTGGTAAGAATGAGTAACACAGAACCC